>JBKJON010000058.1:0-4202 GCA_046595715.1 Marmoricola sp. | reverse complement strand
GGCCCGAGGTGGAGTCGGCCTGAGCAGTCCGAGCGGTGTGATAGCAGTGACAGCAGTGACGCGTGCGACATCGACGTGGTCGACACCACACCCGTCCTGCCGGGTCACGACTTGGTGTCGGCCCGGCTTCTTGCCTACTGTGTGGGGTTCATGGCCCCTGGACCAGTGCACCGACCGGGTTCACTCAGAGGCCGCGCCGAGTCTGAAGCAGGTCTCCGGGGGGAGAAACCTGTGCCAGAGCCGGGGACCCACGTTACTTGGGGTGAATCCGGCCCACCTCGCTGCTGATCGCACCACGGATCACGGCGACAGGGCTGGTAGGGCGTTCTTTGGGCCCGAATCCGTCAGCTGACCTGGTAGGCGTACAGACAAAGAGGACGACCGCTTCGTGCCCGACGGCCGCATACATCTCCATGCCCGCTCCCACCGCCAGGTTGCCGCAGTAGTCACTGCGACACTCGCCACCCTCGGAATCGGACTCGCCACCGCGAGTCCCGCATCCGCAGCCCCCGGCACCAACGACATCGACGCCGCCCGGGCTCGGGTCGACCGCCTCTCCCAGAAGGCGGACGTTGCCGAGACCCGCCACGACAAGGCCCGGCGCAAGCTGAGCGGGTCCCGCACCCAGATGGGCAAGCTCACCACCCAGATCGAGCGTCACACCCAGGTCATGGACTCCCTGCGGACCCAGATGGCCACCAGCGTCGTGAACGAGTACGGCGACGGCTACGCCAGCGGCCCCGGAGCCTCGGCCCCGACCGAGGCGCTCTCCGAGGGTTCCAAGCTCCTGTTGAGCAACGTGTCCTTGGTCAGCGAGGACGCTGGTGCCCAGGGCGAGGCCCTGGCCACCTCCAACCTCCAGCTGCAGCAGCTCAGCCAGCGTCGCGCCGCGATGCGCGACCAGATCACGATGCTGGCTGGTGTCGAGAAGAGCCTGCGCAAGCAGGAGCGACAGATCGACGCCCGCTCGGCCTCGGCCAGCGCGACGCTCGACCGGCTGGAGGAGAGGGCCGCCCGACTCGCGGAGCAGGCTGCCGCGGCCCGGATGGCACGGTTGGGTGGGCCGGTGGTCGCCTACGCCAAGTCGCAGGTCGGGAAGGCGTACGTCTGGGGGGCTACCGGGCCCAGCGCCTTCGACTGCTCGGGTCTCACCATGATGGCCTGGCAGCAGGCCGGCGTGAGCCTGCCGCACAACTCCACGGCGCAGTACAGCTCGGGCTCCCGTGTCTCGGAGAGTGAGCTTCAGCCCGGTGACCTCGTCTTCTACTACAGCCCGATCAGCCACGTCGGCATCTACATCGGCAACGGCCAGGTTGCGAACGCCCTCAACCCCGGCTCCGGCGTCCAGATCTCCGGGCTGCACGACATGCCGTACGTCGGTGCGGTCCGTCCTGGCTGACCACGCCGCTCGCAGAGCCGCTCGCCCACCACGGGCGGGCGGCTTCCTGCTTGTCCCGGCCCTTGTGGTCGCGATGCTCGGGCTCCTCGTCGGTTGTGACCGCGAGGTGGCGATCCCTGCCCCCACGGCCTCGCAGGGGGCTGGCGGTGAGCGGTCCCAGCAGGCGCAGGAAGTGCTGGCACGCCTCGTCACGGCTCTGCAGGGCGGCACCCGGGCCGATGCCGAGGGCCTGGCTGCTCCCGGCGCGGAGGAGCTGATGGGTCGGGTGCACGACAACGCCGCGGACCTGCGGATAGGGGACCTGTCCCTGCGCTACGTGGACGAGGGCGCCCCGCTCGACGCCGAGTCCCTCAACGAGCTCGGACCCGACGCTTGGCGCGGCACGGTCCAGCTGGACTACCGCTTCGAGGGGTACGACGAGGCGCCGGCACACCTCGAGACCGGAGTGGTCTTCGTGCCCTCCTCGGACGGAACCCGCATCGTCTCCTTCGGGGGGCCGGACCAGCGCACGCCACTGTGGCTGGTCGACCGACTGAGCGTCGTACGCACGCCGGACACGCTGCTCGTGGTGGCCGGTGGACCCCCGGGGCGCTACGCAGGTCTGGTCACCCGTGCCCGCACGCAGGTCCGACGGGTGCTGCCTCGATGGACGGGGCCGTTGGTCGTCGAGGTTCCGCACACCCGCAGCCAGCTCGACGCGGCGGTGCAGTCCCAGCCCGGCCAGTACGACAACATCGCGGCCGTCACGACCTCGGCCGACGGCTCGCTGACCCCGGGCGCACCCGTCCGGGTCTTCATCAACCCGGACGTCTTCGGCAAGCTCAAGCAGGTCGGCGCCCAGGTCGTGATGACGCACGAGTCCACCCACGTCGCGACCGGGGCCACCTTCACCTCGATGCCCACCTGGCTGCTGGAGGGCTTCGCCGACTATGTCGCCCTCGATGCCGCGCAGGTGCCGCTGGACGTGGCCGCAGGTCAGATCCTCGCGCGCATCCGCCAGGACGGACTGCCCCGGGAGCTGCCCACGACGCAGGACCTCGACCCGACGGCCAACGGCCTCGGGGCGACCTACGAGGAGGCCTGGCTGGCCTGCCGGTTCCTCGCGCAGGAGTACGGCGCCGACAGGCTGGTGCGCTTCTACGACAAGGTCAGCGATGGTGCTCCGGTCGAGCGCTCGTTCCGCACGGAGCTCGGTGCCAGCCAGAAGGCGTTCGTGGCCCGGTGGCGCGACGACCTGGCTCGCCTTGCCGGGGTGGCACGCTGAGAGTGTGACCCAACAGCCCGGACCGAGCCCGAGGCTGTGCCTGTGGCTCATCGGGGTCTCGCTCGTGCTGCTCGTCGTCCTCGGGGCCGTCTTCGTCCCCTGGTCGTGGGTGCCCGGCGGCCACCTCGAGGAGGTGCGGGGGAGCGAGGTGTTCTCGCCGGCCCAGCTCGCCCGTGGCGAGTCGTACTCCTCTGCCCAGAGGCACCTGAGCTGGGCCGGCCTCGCCGTATCCACCGTGCTCGCCCTCCTGCTGGGACTGACGCGGCTGGGTGCACGGCTGGGCCGAGTCGTCCGGCGACCGTGGTGGCTGCGCGCCCTGCTCGCCACCCTCCTCGTCCTCCTCGCCGGGCGACTGGCCACCGCGCCCTTGGACCTCGCGATCCGTGCCAACGCCCTCGACGTCGGGCTCACCCGCCAGTCCCTGGGCGGGTGGCTCAGCGACCAGGGAATCTCGTTGCTGGTGGGCTGGGTGTTCGCCGGTGGGACCGTGCTGCTGGTGATCGGAGCGGCGCGACTCTCGCCGCGACGGTGGCCGCTGTGGACGGCGCTGGCCGGTGCGGTGCTCACGGTGCTGGGGTCGTGGGTCTACCCGGTGGTGGTCGAGCCGTTGTTCAACCACTTCACCTCGCTCCCGGAGGGGGAGCTCCGCACGCGCATCCTGGCGTTGGCCAGGACCGAGCGCGTGGCGGTCTCCGACGTGCTGGTCGCTGACGCGTCGCGGCGTACGACGACCCTGAACGCCTACGTCTCGGGCTTCGGCAGCACCAAGCGCGTCGTGCTCTACGACAACCTGGTCAACGACGTGCCCCAGCGGGAGACGCTTGCGGTGGTGGCGCACGAGCTCGGCCACGCGAAGAACCACGACGTGCTGCTCGGCACGGTGTTGGGAGCAGCCGGGGTCGTCGGGGGGAGTGGACTGCTCGGGCTCGTGCTGAGCCGCCGACGGCTGCTGACGCGGGCCGGTGTCCAGAACCCCGGACAACCCGAGGTCGTGGCCCTGGTCCTGGCCCTGGTCACCGTGGGCTCGCTGCTGGCCAGCCCGGTGCAGAACACCATCAGCCGGGCGATCGAGGCCCGGGCGGACCGCGCCTCACTGGAGGCGACGGGGGACTACGCCGGTTTTGAGAGCCTTCAGGTGCAGCTGGCCACCAGGTCGCTCAGCGACGCCGAGCCGCCACGCTGGAGCCAGTTCTGGTTCGGTTCGCACCCCACCGCGGCACAGCGCGTCGGCCTGGCTCGTGCTCTGCAGCAGCAGGCGGACCAGAAACGCTGACCCGGGGCCGGGGTCCGGTGCCGGCGGCTCACCACCCCCGGACTGCCGGGCGCGATGCTCAGGCACGCCCGCCGAGGAGCCGCCGCCGCACATCTGCTCCGCCCTCAGGCCGAGTGGACCGTTCATTGGGTCGAGCGACGAGCGGGCCGCCCAGCGGGAGGCAGGATGGCCCGGCAGGTCCTCGAGGAACCGCCGAGCCGTCCGCGTCAGAACCGGGTCGGAACTGGGTCAGCAGGTGGTCTGGGCGCCGGCGATGCCCGACTGGC
>JBKJON010000487.1:0-7770 GCA_046595715.1 Marmoricola sp. | reverse complement strand
ACCTTCGACGAGGTCGTGCAGAGCCAGGCCAACCCGGAGAAGGCCGCGCAGATCCTGGCCAACCCGTTCTACGTCGCCGTCTCGAGCTCGTTCGCGGGCACGCAGGAGTACATGGCGATGGAGAAGCTGGGGCAGCTCGACCAGGACGCCCGCAGGTCGGGGCGCTGGGACCTCATCGTCGTCGACACCCCGCCGTCGCGCAGCGCCCTGGACTTCCTCGACGCTCCCGAGCGGCTCTCGAGCTTCCTCGACGGTCGGTTCATGAAGCTGCTGCTCGTCCCGGCGCGCGGACCGGCGCGGCTGATGACGGCGGGCTTCGGGATGGTGACCAACGCGATCACCAAGATCATCGGGGCCCAGGTCCTCCTGGACATGAAGGCGTTCGTCGCCGCGTTCGACACGCTCTTCGGCGGTTTCCGACAGCGGGCACAGCGCACGTTCGAGCTGCTCCAGGACCGGCGCACGGCGTTCCTGGTGATCGCTGCGCCCGAGCCCGACGCGCTGCGCGAGGCGGCGTACTTCGTGGAGCGCCTCAACCAGGAGCGGATGCCACTGGCCGGGCTGGTGGTCAACCGTGCGAGCAGCGCCCCCACCGGAGACCTGTCGGCCAACGCCGCGATGACGGGAGTGGAGAAGCTGCGCTCGTCGGGCCAGTCCGACGGCCTGACCGCCGGACTCCTGCGGCTGCACGCCGACCGGATGGTCGTCGTGGAGCGCGAGAGACGGTTGACGCAGCGGTTCGCGACCGGCCATCCCGACGTGCCGACGGCGGTGCTGCCGGCCCTGTCGACCGACGTGCACGACCTCGAGGGCCTGCGCCGCATCGGCGACCTGCTGGGTTCCCAGAGAGGCATCGAGCGTTCAGCCGGCCCTTCAGCCGGCCTCTGGGCCGGCTGACGCGTCAGGCCGTCTCGATCTCCAGCGACTGCTCGTGCTCCATCTTGGCGGTCTCGAGAAGCTGCCGCCACGAGGTCACGTTGGGCCGCTTGCGCAGCAGGGCACGACGCTCACGCTCGGTGAGGCCGCCCCAGACCCCCCACTCGATCTCGTTGTCGAGAGCCTCAGCCAGACATTCGGCGCGGACGGGGCATGCCCCGCACACGGCCTTCGCCTTGTGCTGCTCGGCTCCGCGGACGAACAGCTCGTCCGGCGTGGCCTTCTGGCACAGAGCCACGTTCGCCCACATCTCGTTCCAGGACATGTCCCCTCCAAGTTTCAGGTCCTGGGCGTTCCCGGCTCGTCCCAATACGTCCGTTTTCTGCCCATCTCGAGAGTAGGGAGCGGAAGAGTCTCGAAACAGACCTATGCGCATCATTCTCGTATAGTCCGAAATGACTAGGTTCGGCAGGCCGACAGGTCGGATATGCACCCCCCGGCCCGTAAGGTTGTGCTATGCCTCGTCGCCGCCCTCACCTCTCCTTCGGCAAGGTCCTCTCCCATCTGGGGGTCGTCGTTGCCGTCTCAGCGGTCCTGGGGGTCCTCGTCGCGGCCCTGGCCGTCCCTCTCGTCGGAGCAGTGGGCTACGGCGCCAAGGCGACCGCCACCTCGATGCAGAACCTCCCGTCCGTGCTCAAGGCCGCCCCGCTCGCCCAGCGCACCCGTGTGCTGGACCGCAACGGGAGGCTGATCGCGACCTTCTACGACGAGAACCGCGTCAACGTCAGCCTCGACAAGGTGGCGCCGGTGATGAAGAAGGCGATCGTCGCGATCGAGGACTACCGGTTCTACGAGCACGGCGCGCTGGACCTCAAGGGCACTCTGCGGGCCTTCGTCAGCAACCAGACCTCCAGCGGCACCCAGGGCGGCTCCTCGATCACCCAGCAGATGGCGAAGATGACCCTGTTGACCCAGGCACGCACCAAGGAGGAGCGCAAGGCTGCCACCGAGAACACCTACCAGCGCAAGATCCAGGAGCTCAGGCACGCGATCGCCTTCGAGCAGAACTACTCGAAGGATTGGATCCTCGAGCGCTACCTCAACCTGGCCTACTTCGGCGACGGCGCCTACGGCGTCCAGTCCGCGGCCCGACACTACTTCTCGGTCAACGCCGCCCAGCTGAACACCCAGCAGGCCGCGACGCTGGCCGGCCTGGTGAAGAACCCGGTCGGCTTCGACCCCACCCGGTACAAGGACCGCGCCCTGGCTCGGCGCAACGTCGTACTCAACCGGATGGCCGAGCTGGACGTCATCGACTCCGCCACCGCGACCCGACTGACCGGCCTCCGCCTCGGGCTCAAGGTGAGCCCCACCCGCAACGGCTGCCTGGGCACCAAGGCCGCGTTCTTCTGTGACTACGTACGCCGCTACCTGATGGCCGACCCGGCTCTGGGCAAGACCGAGGCCGATCGTGCGCAGCTGCTCACCAGCGGCGGCCTCACGATCAAGACCACGGTCGACCTGCGCTTCCAGAGGGCCGCCGAGAAGGCAGCCTCCGGACGCGTCAACGCCACCGACCAGGCCCTCGGGCTCGTGGCCATGGTCAAGCCCGGCACCGGCGAGGTCCTCGGCATCGGCCAGTCCCGACCGATGGGTCGGGACAAGAAGAAGGGCCAGACCTTCCTCAACTACGTCGTCGACAAGAAGTACGGCGACTCCAACGGCTTCCAGGGCGGGTCCACCTTCAAGGTGTTCGTGCTCGCGGCCGCGCTGGAGCAGGGCCTCTCGACCAAGACCGCCTTCACCAACCCGGTGGAGATGAACATCCCGAGCAACACCTTCCCCGACTGCGACGGCAACTACGCCAGCAGCGAGGTCCACACCTGGCACAACTCGACGACCACGGGCAGCCCGAAGTTCGACATGTACAAGGGCACCCAGCTCTCGGTGAACACCTACTTCGCCCAGCTCGAGCGCAAGACCGGCCTGTGTGAGCCCTACGCGCTGGCCAAGGCGATGGGCGTGGACCTCACCGACCCGGACACCGAGCGCGTGCCGACCTTCACGCTCGGCGTCGCCGATGTCAGCCCGCTGGAGATGGCCGGCGCCTACGCGACGCTCGCCGCGCGTGGGCTGCACTGCGACAACCGGCCGGTCACCGAGATCCGCAACAGTGACGGCAAGGTCTTCAAGGACTACCCGAAGACCTGCAAGCAGGTCATCCAGCAGAACAGCGCCGACACCATCAACGACATCCTGCGCGGCGTGATGGCGCCCGGCGGCTTCGGCCAGAACCTGGCCCTGAACAAGCCGTCGGCCGGCAAGACCGGCACGATCAACGGCAACATGGCCGTCTGGTTCAACGGCTACACCCCCACCGTCGCCACCGCCTCGGTGATCGCAGGAGTCAACGACGTGGGCAGCCACGTGACCCTGAACAACCAGGTCGTCGGCGGCGCCAACGTCGGGACCGCCCACGGCTCCACGACCGCCGGACCGATGTGGGCCGACGCGATGCGCGCCATCCAGGACGACATCCCCTACGAGGACTTCACCAGGCCCACAGGCAACTCCGCCGACCAGATCCAGGTGAGGATCCCCGACGTCAGCGGCATGTCCACCCGCAAGGCTGCGCAGCTCCTGGCGGGTGCCGGGTTCTACGTCAGCACCGGCGACCCCCGCAAGTCCGCCCAGCCGGGCGGCTCGGTCGCCGAGACCAGCCCGGCGTCGGGACAGTCGGCCAGCCGCGGCTCGACCGTCACGCTCTACCCGTCCTCGGGCCGCTGACCTACCCGAGCTGGGCGCGCACCGCGGCCGAGACGACGCCGCCGTCGGCGCGGTCCTTGGTCTTCGGCTGGAGCGCGCCCATGACGCGCCCCATCGCCTTCATGCCGTCGTCGCGGACGCCGAGCTCGTCGATGGTCGCGGTCACGAGCGCCGTGACCTCCTCGTCGGTGAGCTGCTGCGGCAGGTAGGCCGCGATCACGGCGGCCTCCGCCTGCTCCTTGTCCGCCTGCTCGGTGCGGCCGGCATCCGCGAAGGCCTCGGCGGCTTCGCGCCGCTTCTTGGACTCCTTGGAGAGCACCCCGAGGACGTCCGCGTCGCTGAGCTCTCGTGACTCCTTGCCGGCGACCTCGGCGTTGGTCACGGCCGTGAGCACCATCCGGATCGTGGAGGAGCGGATCTTGTCACCCGACTTGATCGAGGCGGTGAGGTCGGTGCGCAGCTGGTCCTTGAGGTCACTCATGCCCGCCATTGTGGCAGCCTTGCCCGATGGACTCCCACCGGCTTTCCCGTGGCCTGCGTGCGCTCGGCTGGGGCGTCGGAGCGGGTACCGTGGCCGGGCTCGGCACCCTGGCGTACTCCGCGGGCATCGAGGTGCGCAGCTTCGTCGTACGCCGCGTGGAGGTGCCGGTGCTCCCACCGGGGCGGCGCCCGATCAAGGTGCTGCACATCAGCGACCTGCACCTGACCCCGTCCCAGGGGGTCAAGCGACGCTGGCTGACGTCACTCGCGGAGCTGGAGCCCGACCTGGTCGTCAACACCGGCGACAACCTCTCGCACCAGGACTCGGTGCAGCCGTTGCTGGAGGGTTTCGGCGCCCTGCTCGAGGTTGCCGGGGTGTTCGTCTTCGGGTCCAACGACTACTTCGCCCCCAAGCCCCGCAATCCTCTCTGGTACCTCCTCCCCGACGACGGCACCCGTCAGACCACCACCCCCAAGCTGCCGTGGCGTGACCTGCGGGCGGCCTTCGAGGCCCGTGGCTGGACCGACCTGACCAACACCTCGGCCCGGCTCGAGGTCCTGGGCACCTCGTTCGCGTTCGTCGGCGTCGACGACCCGCACCTGGAGTACGACGACCTCGACTCCGTGGCCGGCCCGGCCCCGGTCGACGTCGACGTGCGCGTGGGGGTGGCGCACGCGCCGTACCTGCGGGTGCTCGACCAGTACGCCCGCGACGGCTACGACCTCGTCTTCGCCGGCCACACCCACGGTGGACAGGTGTGCCTGCCGATCAAAGGCGCGATCGTCACCAACTGCGACCTCGACACCGGCCGGGCCAAGGGCCTGCACCGGCACCCGGCCCGTTCGCGCCCCGGCGACCCGGGCAGCTCGTGGCTGCATGTCTCGGCGGGCGCGGGGACCTCGCCGTACGCCCCGATCAGGCTGTGCTGCCGGCCGGAGGCGACCCTGCTGACGCTCGTTCCGAAGGCACCGTGAGGTCCGCGGGAACCCGGTTCGGAGCACCCCGACTGCTCCGGTAGACTCACCACGGCCTTCGGGGTGTGGCGCAGCTTGGTAGCGCGCGTCGTTCGGGACGACGAGGCCGCAGGTTCAAATCCTGTCACCCCGACCATGTGATGTCGCAAGGCATCGGAAGCTCCCGGACCCACTGGCGTGGGTCCGGGAGCTTCGTCGTTCCCGACGGCCCTCTCGGCGTCGGCCTTTCATGGCACTATGCGGGCATGGCTGAGGAACCCGAGAAGAGCGGTCAGGAGCCGAACCTGGAACTGCCGTCCCTTCTCGGCTTCGGTCGCAAGATGAAGAGGCGCCGGGACGCCCCCGCTCCGCAGGACACCGACCCGCTGGCCGCCGACCCCGTCGCTCCACCCCGCGGGGGTCTGGCACCCGCGACCGCGAAGGCCAGGCGTCCCCCGCCGACGCCGCCACCCGGTGCTCGCCGGCCGCCGACGCGTCCTCCGGCCGAGCCTCCCCCGACACGCCCCCTCGACGACCAGTCCGACCACATCGAGGAGTCCGAGGAGCTCGAGACCGCGACCGCGCCGGAGCCCGCAGACGAGGACCTGCCCGTGCTGCCCGTCGGACGGTTCACCAGCCCCCCGTCGGTGGAGCCGTCCTCCCCCGAGCCGGCCACGACCGGGCGGTCCGCACCCCAGGGTCACGGCGACCAGTCGCAGCTGCTGGAGGAGCCCCCGACCGGGCCGGCCGGGGCAACCGACCAGCGGCCGGCCGCCTCCGCCACCTGGCTCGGGGCCGTGTCCGTGGCCCTGCCCGTGATCAACCCCCGCATCGCGACGGTCGTGACCGGCGCGCTGGTCGGCCTGATCGGTGTGGTGCTGGCCTATCTCACCGGGCGGGGCTGCGAGCAGGTCCGCGGGGTCGCCAGCTGTGGCGGGCTCGGCCTGTTCGCCCTCCTCGTGATCCTCGCCGTCATGGTCGCGCTCGGTGCGGCGATGCTCAAGGCGTGGCGCGTCTACGACCCGGTCAGCACGAGCTTTCTGGGCGTCGGACTGATCGCCGTCGTCGTGCTGCTCTTCCTGCTGAGCTCACTCGAGTCGGTCTGGATGCTGCTCGTGATCCCCGTGCTGAGCGGGTTCACGTTCCTGTTGTCGCGATGGGTCACGGAGACGCTGATCGAGGACAGCTCCGGCACCAGGTAGCCGATGTCAGCGGCGGGCGAGCAGCTCGGCGATCTGGACCGTGTTGAGCGCGGCCCCTTTGCGGAGGTTGTCGTTGCTGATGAACAGGGCCAGGCCACGCTCGTCGGGGACGCCAGGGTCCTGACGGAGACGGCCGACGTACGACGGGTCTTGGCCGGCCGCCTGCAACGGGGTCGGGATGTCGCTGAGCTCGACGCCCTGAGCGTGGGCGAGGATCTCGCGGGCCCGGTCGACCGGCATCGGCGAGGCGAACTCGGCGTTGATGGCCAGCGAGTGGCCGGTGAAGACCGGCACCCGTACGCAGAGGCCCGACACGAGCAGCCCGGGGATGTCGAGGATCTTGCGCGACTCGTTGCGCAGCTTCTTCTCCTCGTCGGTCTCGTCGAGACCGTCCTCGACGATGGAGCCGGCCAACGGGATCACGTTGTAGGCGATCGTGCGCTCGTACTTGACCGGTGCGGGGAAGTCGATCGCGGAGCCGTCGTAGGACAGCTCACGGGCCTTGTCCCCCGCAGCCTCGACCTGACCGGCGAGCTCGTCGACGCCGGCCACACCGGAGCCGGAGACGGCCTGGTAGGTCGACGCGATCAGCCGGGTCAGCCCGGCGGCGTCGTGCAGGGGCTTGAGCACCGGCATCGCCGCCATCGTCGTGCAGTTGGGGTTGGCGATGATCCGCCGGCCCGACAGCGCGAGCTCGATCGCCTCGGGGTTGACCTCGCTGACCACCAGCGGGACGTCGTCGTCCATCCGGAAGGCCGAGGAGTTGTCGACCACGATGACTCCGGCGGCCGCGAAGCGGGGAGCCTGGGCCCGCGAGGTGGTGGCACCGGCGGAGAACAGCGCGATGTCGAGACCCCGGGGGTCAGCTGTCGCGGCGTCCTCGACGGTGACCTCACGGTCGCCGTAGGTCAGCACCGTCCCGGCGGAGCGGGCCGAGGCGAAGAAGCGGATCTCGTCCGCCGCGAAGTTGCGCTCCAGCAGGATCTGGCGCATGGCCACACCGACCTGGCCGGTGGCACCGACGATGCCGAGACGGACGCCCATTATCGTCCGCTCCCGCCGTAGACAACTGCCTCGACCTCGTCGGAGTCGAGGTCGAACGCGGTGTGCGTGGCGATCACGGCCGCGTCCACGCCGGCCTCGTCGACCACGACCGAGATCCGGATCTCGGAGGTGGAGATCATCCCGATGTTGACGCCGGCCTCGGCGAGCGCGGTGAAGAACTTCGCTGTCACCCCCGGGTGCGAGCGCATGCCCGCGCCGATCAGGGAGACCTTGCCGATCTTGTCGTCGTAGAGCAGCGAGTGGAAGCCGATCTCGGCCTTCAGAGCGTCCAGCGCCGCCATCGCGGTCTGGCCGTCGGTGCGCGGAAGCGTGAAGGAGATGTCGGTGAGGTTCGTCGCGGCAGCGGAGACGTTCTGCACGATCATGTCGAGGTTGATCTGGGCGCGGGCGAGCGCGTCGAAGATGCGGGCCGCCTCGCCCACCTTGT
>JBKJON010000299.1:0-2729 GCA_046595715.1 Marmoricola sp. | reverse complement strand
GCCTCGCCCCGGAAACGGTTGCGACCGAGATCGAGCGCCGGGGTGAGCAGCGTCCGGATGAACCCGAGGCCGCCGACCCGCGGGAGCCTGAGCAGGCCGGCCAGGCCCGCCTTCAGCGGCGGGAAGGGCGTGAGCAGCCCGGCGATGAGCTGCTGGCCGATGACGTCCCAGTCGCGGCACAGGTCGAGCCAGGCCTCACCGTCTCCCGGCGCCTGCGCCTCGAACCAGGACGCGGTCAGCTCACGGTCGCGGTCGAGCAGTCCCCACTGGCCGTCCGGGAGCGGGTGCCCGAGCACGGCCGGGGCGTGCGTCCACGTCAGGCCGTGGTCCTCGAGGTGGAACGACTGCAGCGTGGGCGAGGCGTGCGCCAGTGGGTAGAAGGCGCTGAAGGTGTCGTGCACGAAGTCGGGGTGCACCTCGCCATCGCTGCGTACGGCGCCCCCGAGGTCAGCCTGACCCTCGAGCACGAGAACCGACCAGCCGGCGTCGGCCAGATGGTTGGCCGCCACGAGGCCGTTCGGGCCCGAGCCGATGACGACGCCGTCGTACGACGTCACCGGAGGACACCACCCGGAGAGCGGCTCACGGCCGGCGCTCCGCGATGAAGGCCAACCGGCGGAGGGCCTCGACGTTGCGCCACTTGATGCCGGGCGCCCGCAGCGGCTGGGGGACCAGCCGGCCCGGGCCGGACACGGCGTCCTCCTCCATGACGACGCGAGTGCCCGCGCCCTGCGCCGTCAGGTGCAGGGTGATGGCCGCCTCGCCCAGCGGCCAGCCCCGGGCGCGCAGGGCGATCATGTGCAGCGGGTCCACGTCGGTGACCTCGGTGTCGTCGTTGATCAGGGCCGGCCAGGCGCCGACCGAGTGGTGGATCTTCGACCCGACCTTCGGCCAGCCGTCCTCGACCTCGCGCATCCGGGAGGCGCCGACGACCCAGAGTGGGTAGAGCCACCCGTCGGCCAGTACGTCCCACACTCGCTGAGGTGTGGTCTTCAGGACGCGCTCGACACTGATCATGCCGGGAACGTACCCGCCCGGTGGCGGTCCACACGTTCCACCGGCGCCGGTAGGAGAGCGGGCGGGCACTGCCCGGAGTACGACGAAGGTCTCCCGGCGTGATGCCGAGAGACCCTCGTCCTTTGCGACCCCGACGGGACTCGAACCCGCGGCCTCCGCCGTGACAGGGCGGCGCGCTAACCAACTGCGCTACGGGGCCTGGCTGCTGCGAACCTCGCTCGATTGCGAGGCCACGGAATGCTAACCCACGACAGGCTCCCATTCCGAATCCGCACCCCCAACGGGATTCGAACCCGTGCTACCGGCGTGAAAGGCCAGCGTCCTAGGCCACTAGACGATGGGGGCCTGCCACGCCTGCGCGCGACCGGGACAGCATAGGCGAGCGGGTGTCATGAGGTGAACTCAGGCATAGCCGAGCTCGTGCAAAGCCCGGTCGTCGATGCCGAAGTG
Source organism: Marmoricola sp. (assembly GCA_046595715.1). Lineage (GTDB taxonomy): Bacteria > Actinomycetota > Actinomycetes > Propionibacteriales > Nocardioidaceae > Marmoricola. Next base: position 1,262 of record JBKJON010000299.1, on the reverse strand, counting down.
GTGCGCGATCTCGTGCACGACGGTGATCCGGACCTCGTCCACGAGCTCGTCCGTGGACTCGCACATCCGGGTCAGCGGGCCACGGTAGATCAAGATCCGGTCGGGCGGCAGGAACGTGTAGCTGCTGTCGCGCTCGGTGAGCGGAACACCGTCGTAGAGCCCCAGGAGATCGGGGTCCTCCGGCGGCGGCTCGGACTCGACCAGGACGACGACGTTGTCCATCAGCGAGGCAAGCTCGGGCGGTACGCCGTCGAGCGCGACCGACACGAGGTCCTCGAAGCCCGCCTCGTCGATGTCCATGCCGTCAGCCTGACAGCCCGGGCAAGGTGGGTGAGGGCTCCTGGGCGCGGCCTGGGGGATGCGAATGTCGCAGGCGGGGCTGCTGAGTGCCTCCTCCGACCCAGGAGCGACATTTGCATGTCGAAGGGTCGCCCGGGCCGGCTCCACCCCTCGTGCGGAGTGGCGGGAGCACCGGACATGCAAATGTCGCGCCTGGGACTGCTGAGTGGCACCTCAGCCCCGTGCGCGACATTCGCATGTCCAGCCCAGCGTCAGGCCAGCATCAGCCAGCCTCACGCAAAACCTCAGGCAGCCACCGTGGCGGGGTTGGACTCACGCTTGGCGAGCGGGGCCGGGGTCTGGTTGGTGCCCATGAAGTCGTTGGGCAGGGCCAGGCGGATCACCTTGTGCCAGGCCGAACCGACCTGGCGGGGGAGCGAGCCGGTCTTGTACTCCAGGCCGTAGCGGTCGAAGAGGTCCTTCACCTTCGGCGCGATCTCCTGGTAGCGGTTGCTCGGCAGGTCCGGGAACAGGTGGTGCTCGATCTGGAAGGACAGGTTGCCGGTCATGATGTGCATCGCCTTGGAGCCGGTGATGTTGGCCGAGCCGAGCATCTGGCGGACGTACCACTCGCCCTTGGTCTCGCCGACGATCGACTTCTTCTCGAAGGTCTGGACGCCCTCGGGGAAGTGGCCGCACATGATCACGGAGTGGGTCCACAGGTTGCGGACCAGGTTGGCGGTGAAGTTCGCGCTCAGCGTGTGCAGGAAGGAGGGGCCCGACAGGATCGGGTGCACTACGTAGTCACGGGTGGCCTGGCGACGGATCTTCGCCAGCGTGATCTTGGCCCGCGCCTTGAACTCGGGGGACTTCAGCGTCTTGCGCTTGACGTTCTTCCCGATCTCCAGGTCGTAGGCCGCGATGCCGTACTCGAAGAAGCAGGCGTTGATGAGGTTCCACAACGGCTGGGCCAGGAACACCGG
>JBKJON010000189.1:0-2751 GCA_046595715.1 Marmoricola sp. | reverse complement strand
CGTTGACGACCTGCTGACCGGGGAAGGCGAGCTCGGACCGCATCAGCAGCGCCATCACGCCTGCGACGAGGAACCAGAAGAATGACGTGCTCAGGTAGAGCTTGCCGATCAGCTTGTGGTCGGTCGTGGTGAGGATCCGCACGACCTGCTGACCCAGCGTGGGGCTCGGCACGTGGACCCGTGCGCCCGTGGGGGCGTCGGAGACGGCAGTCACTACTCTCCTCCGTTGTTGTCGGACACCAGGCCCGGCACCTTCTGGACCTGGGAGCTGCCCATGGCCTCGCCGGTGTTGCCCTGCTCGGCGAGCTTCGCCAGGTGGGCGTCGTAGTCGGACTGGTCGACCACCTTCACGTCGAAGCGCATGCGCGAGTGGTAGACGCCGCACAGCTCGGCACAGCGGCCCTCGAAGGTGCCCAGTCGGGTCGGAGTGATCGCGAAGTTGTTGTGGCGACCAGGAACCACGTCCATCTTGAACAGGAACGACGGCACCCAGAACGAGTGGATGACGTCCGGTGAGTACAGGTTGATCTCGACGCTCTTGTCCTTGACCAGCCACAGCACCGGACGGTTGGCGGTGGTGCCGCCCTCGTGCACGACCTCACCCCCGGTGGGCTCGTAGCTGCCCTTGGCCTTGTCGTAGCCGAGGTGGTAGTTGAAGGTCCAGGACCACTGCTGACCGACGACGGTGATCGTCTCGTCCGGGTTCTTGTCGTCGTGCAGGACCTTCCCCTGGGCGTCCAGGGTGAAGTAGAAGAAGACGATCACCATCATGATCGGGGCGATCGTGTAGAAGATCTCGATCGGCAGGTTGTAGCGCGTCTGGACCGGGATCTCGGTCTCGCTGCGCCGGCGGTAGCGGATCGAGACGAACGCGATCAGGCCCCAGACGATGACGCCGGTCACCATGGCGGCAAGCCACGACCACATCCACAGGTCGTGGACGTAGGGCGCTTCCTTGGTCGCAGAGACCGGCATGGCGAGACGCTTGATCTGGACTTCCTGCTCCGCGGAGCAACCGCTGAAAACGAGCAGCGCGGTGACCATCAGGCCTCCGAGCGCCACCCGGCGGAAGCGCAGAGGGTGCTTCAGACTCACGGACGAGCCCTTTCTTCAAGCTGACACGGACTTCTGGACCAGTTGAGGACAATCGAAACACTACTACTCACCTACCCCAGGACAACGGGCAGGGCGCGGGTAGGTTTCCCGGCGTGAGGGAACCCCCAGCCGCGTACTTCGACCATGCCTCGGGAGAAGCCCTGCACCCCGCTGCCAAGGAGGTGCTGGAGCAGGCGCTCGGTCGCGGGTACGCCGACCCACGGCGGTTGCACCGACCGGCCCGGGAGGCGCGACTGCTGCTGGACAACGCACGGGCCGTCGTGGCCGAGTGTCTCGACCTGCGGCCCGACGAGGTGACGTTCACCCCGAGCGGCACCCATGCCGTGCACCTGGGTGTTCTGGGCCTCCTCGCGGGACGTGCGCGCCAGGGCGACCTCCTGCTCGCCTCCAGCGTCGAGCACTCCGCCGTCCTGCACGCCGGGTCGTGGCACGCAGGACACGGCGGCCGCTTCGAGACCGTGGCCGTGGATCGCCGCGGGCGGGTCTCCCCAGCGTCGGTCGCAGTGGCCGTGGCGGAGCACGGCGAGCCCGCCGTCGTCGCGCTGCAGTCGGCCAACCCCGAGGTCGGCGTGCTGCAACCGGTCGGCGAGGTGGCATCGACGCTCGAGGCACCGGTGTTCATGGACGCCTGCGCCTCCACCGGGCGGGTCCCGCTCCCCCAGGGCTGGGCGGCCGCCGCCTGCTCGGGCCACAAGTGGGGTGGGCCGGCCGGAGTGGGCCTCCTCCTGGTTCGACGCGGGACGCGCTGGCGCAACCCGTTCCCGGGAGACGAGCGCGTCGACGAGCGGACGACCGGTTTCGAGAACGTGCCCGCCGCCCTCGCCACCGCGGCGGCCCTGCGCGCCACCCTCGAGCAGCAGCAGCGGCTGGCGGCCCTGCACGAGTCCTTGACGGCGGCGCTGGCCAGGACCGCACGCACCATCCCCGACACCGAGGTGTTCCTCGCCCCCGACCGTCGGCTCCCTGGCCTCGTGGCCTTCTCCTGCCTCTACGTCGACGGTGAGGCACTCGTCACCGAGCTGGACCGGCTCGGGTTCGCGGTGGCGAGTGGTTCGGCCTGCACCGCCAGCACGCTCGAGCCGAGCCACGTCCTGGTGGCGATGGGCGCCCTCACCCACGGCAACGTGCGCGTCTCCCTGGGACGCGACGTCGAGCCGGCCGACGTGCACCGCCTTGCGGAGGTCCTCCCCGGCCTGGTGGAGCGGCTTCGGGCCGAGGCAGGGGTTCCCCGTGAGTGAGCCCTTGAGTGAGCCGGTGAGTGAGCCGGTGAGTGAGCCCGTGAGTGAGCCGGTGAGTGGGCCCGACCGCCACCTCGAGCTGGACTGCCGTGGCCTACCGTGCCCGCGGCCGATCATCGAGCTGGCCAAGGTGTTCGTCGACCTCGACCTGGGTGGCACGGTGGCGGTCACGGCTGACGATCCTGCCGCGGGTGTCGACCTGCAGGCGTGGTGCCGCATGCGCGGCCAGGAGTACGCCGGTGCGACCCTCGCCGACGACGGCGTGCCGACCTACCTGGTGCGACGCCTCAGCTGAGGTGGGGGCGCACGTCGGCGGCGGCGTCCTCGCCGTAGGCCTTGGCCAGGCGTGCCACGAACTGGTCTGCGGTGAAGGTGTACTCCTGCGTGCCCACCTGCT
>JBKJON010000030.1:0-3876 GCA_046595715.1 Marmoricola sp. | reverse complement strand
CGCCCGGCACCGTGGCGAAGTCGCCGAACGTGCCGCAGACCCCGTCGGCGGTGCCGTCGGAGGTCAGTGAGGCGGTCGCGCGCCGTAGCAGGTTGCCGGTGGCGGCCAGCCCGCGCGGGTCGCTGCCCTTGACCAGGGTCAGGCTCACCGACACGGAGGTGGCGTACGCCGACCCGGTGCCCACCAGGCCGTTGGCGGTGACCGATCCTCCGGTCGGGCCGGTGGAGTCGTCGACGAAGGACAGGGTCGTTGCCGTCGTGTTCTCGAGGGCGTCGCTGCCGGTGACGACCTCGTCAGGTGCGCTGGACGTGCCGGAACCCCAGCTGAACTGATCCGAGACGAACGGTCCGCCCGTCGGCGTCGACACCGTGGACGGGGTGTGGGACCAGCCGCCCGACGAACCGGTCAGCTCCGCGGTGGTGCTGGAGGCAGGGCCGGAGCCGGAGTCGCTCACCGCGTTGGTCAGCGTGAACGAGCCGGCGGCGTCTCCTCGGTAGTAGACCGTGTCCCCGCTCTTGACGGCGTCGCCGGTGACCCCGGACAGGGTGATCGCGTTGACCGGGGGGGTGGAGTCGACCCTGACCGAGCTGCTGTTCAGGCTCTCGGGGCCGCGCCAGCTGGTGGCGAACCTCGGGGTCACGGAGTAGACCCAGTGACCTTCGGGCACGTCGTATTCGGTGCAGCTCAAGGCGGTGATCGTGCCCGTGCATGCTGAGAGCAACGGCTGGGAGGTGAGGGTGCCGACGTCGTACCGCCTGACGAGGTAGCCGTCGACCGGGCTGCCGTCGGAAAGCGATCGCGCCGCCCAGCTGAGCGTCACCGAGCTGCCGACCGCGGTTGCGACCGGAGTCGCCCCCTGGTGGACCGTCGCGGCGACGGCCGCCCCGTTGCCGCCCGGTTCGGCGTCGGTGTTCCAGAACGCCCACGCCACCTGGGTACCCAGCCCGCCGGCGAGAACGACTGCGAAGAGGGCTCCGAGCAGGTCCCGGCGACGCCGGAGGCGCGTTCTGGAGCGCGGGTCCTCCGCGCTGGTCACGGCCCGGCCGCCAGGTACACGCTGAAGGTGGCCCCCTGGCAGGCGTCCGCGGCGTCGGTGTCCATCCCCACGGCGTCGGTCAAAGTCAACGACGCCGTTCCGTCCACGGTCCCGACCTTGCCGGGGACAGTCCAGCCGGCACCGCTGTTCGACTGGGTGCTGAAGCTCAGCGCCGAGACGGCACATCCGGAGTGGTCGGGGTCGACGGCGTACCCGCCGGATCCCTGCCCGGGGTCCAGGCTGAGGGAGCCGATGTGCAACGTCACCGCGTTGGGGTTCGACACGGCGAGGACGACATCAGCCGTGGCACCGGGGATCAGGGCGCTGGCCGGCGTCCCCGGAGCGAGGCTGACGGGCACGGCCTCAGCCGTCCGGGCGGAGCCCGATCCAGCGGCGGACCCCTGCCAGTACGCACTGGCGCCGCTCCCGCAGAGCACGAGGGCTGCGACACCAGCGAAGGTCAGGGCCAGCCGCCGCACGGTCCGCTCGTTCATGGCTGCGACACCCTCGCCGAGGCCGTGTATTTGATGGTGAGCGACGCACCCTTGCACCCGTCCTGGTTGATGGCGCGGTCGCGCATGCCGACCTGCGGCCAGCTCGTGGACGGGATCCCGAGCCCGCTGAGGGTGTTCGTCACACCGGGGGGCACGACGATCTCACGGTCGCCCGCGACCTGGACGACGGTGAAGTCGTTGACGCCGCACGGGTAGGCGACGTCCGCACGCGGGGCGTCGACCCCGCGCACGACCAGGCGGAGTCCGGAGACGGTCATGGCGGTTTCATGGGAGTTGGACAGGGCGACATCGATCGGGACGCTGACCCCGGGTGAGATCAGCTCGGAGGTGTCGCTCGCGATCCTGAAGGAGACGAGTGCGGGCCCCACCTCGGCGCGGGCCCCATCGGAGATGCCGGCCGGGTCGCGCCCTCCCGGCGGGCCACCGGAGAGCACGTGCACCAGCACCGCCGCCGCAACCACCCCGAGGCCTCCGGCGCCGAGCGCTGCGGGCAGCCTCAGGCGACGCGGGATCAACCCGCGGATGCCTTTGGTGCTCGTCACAGCGCTCTCCTTGAGCCCGTAGAGGCCGGCGTGGGCGTCGGGCCCGTGGGGCGGACTGGCTCGCGCGTCCGCATCTCGCGTCGGGTCCCCCTTGAGTCGGCGAAGGCTTCGGTCAGCTCGAGGTCGTGGTGTAGCCGATGGTCAGCACGGCGCTCTTGCAGGCATCCTGGTTGCTGGCGGACTCGTTGAAGGCGATGGTGAGGCCGGACCAGGAGCCCACCCCGGCACCGCCCGCGGGCACACTGGCACCGGCTCCAGGGGCCGAGGCTCCGATCACCGACGTGCCGGCGATGGTGTAGTCCGACGCGGTGCAGCCGGCGGCACCGGTGCTGGTGATGGTCGCCACGACGGTCTTGATGAACACCGGTCCCGCGTTCGGGTTGTCGAAATTGCCGCTCAGGGCCTGCGGAGCCACTCCCGGGCCCATAGCGGTCACCGTGCTGGTCTGGTTGACGGTGATGGCGACGCTGGTGCCCGTGGACGCCGACCCGGTGCCGGTGCCGGAGTTGGTCCAGTAGGCGTACGCAATGCCGGTGCTCGCAGCGAGGACCAGCGCCCCCGCCGCGATCGTGGCCCTCTTCTTGGTGAACGTGGGCATTGGGTTCTCCCTGAAATCTGTCTGGCGGCGGACAGCATCGATGCCGTTCCGTATCGTATTGTCATGAATCCTAGTGATTCGCGGGGCGACTCGTGCCAAAACAAAAAATCCATGCTATAGCCGTGCGAGAGCCGTGAATCCCCAGGGCCGACTGGAGACCGACGTGCGCTCCCGACACGGAGTACGACGCGTGGCGCGCAGCCTTGCCGCGGTAGCCCGACCGCTGGTCCTTCGCCTGGCTCAGCCTCGATCCGTACGTCGAACGCCGACCTCGTCCGGTTCGCGACGACATGACCACACCGGGCTCGGTCTTGTCGCGAGGTCTTCGCGCCAGGGTGTGCCAATCAGCGTTTTGGGCGTGGTCTCGTCGTGCCTTCGGCATGGTCGCCCTCGAGGAGCTCCGCCATGGCCGTGCGTTCGATCCAGTCGGCGTACTCGGCACGCGTCCAGCCCTGCCCGCGGACGAGGGTCCGGTGGACGGCAGGGTCCATCAGCACCAAGGCGGCGGCCACGGCACGTTCGGGGGTCAGTCCCGGTCGCAGGCCACCGATCGCCGCGAGGCGGGCCACGAAGGCCTCCGCGCCCCCGAGCCGGTTGCGTTCAGACTCGGCGTGCACCGCTTCGGCTGCCGGGTCTGCGTCCGCAGCCACGAAGAGTACGGCGGCCAGGGGCGCCGCCCGCTCCTCCAGCTCGGCGACGAACTGCGCCCAGCGGGTCACGAGCGCGCGGGAGTCGGTCAGGCGTTCCATCTCCGCGATGACCGGCCGTTCAGACATCGGCACCGGCGCGTCGTCACCGACCAGGGCCCAGTCCAGGGCGAGCTTCAGGAGGGCCGGCTTCCCGCCGACCGAGGTGAACACCGTCTTGCGGCTCACGTCTGCACGGGCGGCAATGGCGTCGATGGTCGTCCGCGACCAGCCGACCTCGATGAAGAGGTCGCGAGCGGCACTGACGACCGCCCGCTGAGTTGCCCGGGCTTGCTCATCCCGAAGGGTCGACCGGTACGGACGGCGTGCCTGCGACATCTTGACGGCTCCATCACTTTGGAGTAACTCTAAGTGTAATAGATACATGACCAGTGTAACTGAAAGGGAGAGTCATGCGGACGCTCATCGTGGGATCCGGCCCGCCCGGGCTCCTTCCCGGCGCTGCCCTTGCACGACGTGGTCATCAGGTCACCTCTGT
>JBKJON010000002.1:0-10505 GCA_046595715.1 Marmoricola sp. | reverse complement strand
CCACGCCGCCACCCTCCAGCACTTCGCTCGGTGCCTCGATCCGCAGGGTGATCCGGACGTCGCCGGGTAGGTCTGCGTCCTCGTCCGGCTCGAAGAGGCGCTGCCGCCGGGTCAGCTTCTCGCGCTGGTGCAGCGTGTCGAAACCGCCGGTCCCAGGAGCCGTCGAGGGCGGTCGTGTGACCGTGTCGACGACGGCGTCGAGCAGCTGGCGGATGACGTCCTCGGCGTCCTCGACCGTGGTGTCCCCGTGAGCCCTGGCCGTGGCCAGCGCGTGCAGCCGGTCGTCGTCCTCGGGTTGGAGCCTACCCACCCGCCAGGAGTCGCCCGACTCCGAGAGGCGGATCCGGCCAGCAGCGACGAGCTTCATCGCGAGCAGCGTCGCCCCGCTCAGCAGGCCCACCGAGGGATGGGCGTCCTCGACCCGGATCGCCCGGGTGAGGACCGGGATGGCGCCGCGCATCGGCATCCGGATCGTGCGGGCAGGCCCGGAGAACTCGATCTCGCTGTCGCGCGGCGGGTGCTGCGCCACCAGCACGGCCTGACCCTGCAACGGCACGAAGCTCACTGCCCGACTCGCCTCCCTGACTCCTGCGCGTCGAACCTAACCGGTCGCCCTGACAGACCGACTCGGATCGCCGCCGGCCGAGGAGCAGGCCGACAGGTTCGGCCTACCCGATGGGAGAAAACGGATGGGGTTGTCGGCCGGTCCCTGACGACGTGAGGGGGTGATGCTTCGCCCGCCCCTCAACGTCAGGAGTCCCCGGGTACCCGGGAGAACTTGCACCCCCCCGGGGCCCTAGTCCTCAGCACCCCGGATCGCCCGGGCGACAGCCTTGGGGACCTTCTCGTCGAACACGCTCGGGATGATGAAGCTGGCGTTGAGCTCCTTGTCGGTGACCACGAGGGCGATCGCCTCGGCGGCGCGCAGCAGCATGTCGACCGTGACGTCGCTGGCGCGGGCGTCGAGCAGTCCGCGGAAGACCCCGGGGAAGGCGAGCACGTTGTTGATCTGGTTGGGGTAGTCGCTGCGGCCACTGGCCACGACCGCGGCGTACTGGCCCGCCTCGGCCGGGTCGATCTCCGGGTCGGGGTTGGCCAGTGCGAACACGATCGGCTTCGCGCCCATGTCCTTGATCCACTCGGCCTCCAGCACCCCCGGACCGCTGACGCCGATGAACACGTCAGCCCCCTGGAGCCCGGCGCGGAGGTCGCCGGTGACCCGTCGTGGGTTGGTGCGACCGGCCAGCTCGGCCATGGCCGGCGGCAGGGAGTCGTCGTCGGCGGACAGGCAGCCCACGCGGTCCCAGACCACGACGTCCTCGGCGCCGGCGGCCAGCAGCAGGGTCACGATCGCCGTGCCGGCAGCCCCGGCGCCGGCCACCACGATCCTCACCTCGGGCAGGTCGCGCTCGATGCAGCGCAGCGCGTTCGTCAGGGCGGCGAGCACGACGATGGCGGTGCCGTGCTGGTCGTCGTGGAAGACCGGGATGTCGAGACGCTCGCGCAGGCGTGCCTCGATCTCGAAGCACCGCGGTGCTGCGATGTCTTCGAGGTTGATGCCGCCGAACCCCGGCGCGATCGCCTGCACGACGTCGACGATCCGGTCGGTGTCCTGGGTGTCGAGGCAGATCGGCCAGGCGTCGATGTCGGCGAACCGCTTGAACAGGGCGCACTTGCCCTCCATCACCGGCAGGGCCGCTCCCGGTCCGATGTTGCCGAGCCCGAGCACGGCAGAGCCGTCGGTGACCACGGCGACGCTGTTGCCCTTGACCGTCAGGCGAGGGATGTCCTCGGGGTGCTCCGCCAGGGCCAGGCTGACCCGGCCGACGCCGGGGGTGTAGGCCATCGACAGGTCGTCACGGGTGCGCAGCGGGACCTTGGAGTGCACCTCGATCTTGCCGCCGATGTGCAGCAGGAACGTCCGGTCGGAGACCTTGTGGACGGTGATGCCCTCGAGGGTCTTCAGGCTCGCGACGATCTCCTCTGCGTGCTCGGAGTCGGTGGCCGAGCAGGTCACGTCGATGACCAGCCGGTCGTGCCGGGACTCGGTGACGTCGAGCGCCGTGACGATGCCGCCGTCCGAGGCGATCGCGGTCGCGATCCGGCCGACCACAGCCGGGTCGGTGTCGGTGTGCAGTCGCATGGTGATCGAGTACGAGCCGCTGGTGGCCGCGCGTCGCTTCCGGGGAGCCGAGTCAGTCATGCCCAGCATCCTGCCCGCACCGGAGGGTTACCGGCCAGTCCGGCAAGACATTCGCGTCGTCGCGGCGCTCGCGACTCCCCCGGGGCGAGGAGTTGCGCAGGCTACTGGGCGGGCCGGTCCGGCAGCCGCACCCGGTCGTGCAGCGCCCCGACGAGGACGACCGCCAGCACGAGGAGGCCCTCGACCACCAGGCCCGCTCCCACGTGCCAGTGGAGCAGCCCCGCCCCGGCCACGGCGCCGGCCACGATCATCAGCACGGCGACGGTACGACGGACCGTGCCCACGCCCTTCCCGCTGCCGAGCACCGAGTCGGCCGCCAGTCCGGTGATGGCGAGGTGACGACGACGGTGGTCACGTCCTTGACGCCGATGAAGCGCGCGGTCGCGGCCTGGAGGCCCATCGCAGCCCCCAGAAACGTGGTGACGACCAGCAGTGGCACCGTCGAGGGGTTCTCGCTCACGCCGAGCGTGGTCGCGAGCGTGAGAACCAGGACGCCCACGCTCGACAGCAGGTTGGTCCGCCGCGTCCAGGCGTGCGGGGATCCTTCAGCACCCGCCCACCCACGGCCGCGCCCCCCATGAAGCCGGCCAGGGCCAGGAGTGGCCCGAGCGCCGGCAGGCCGTCGCCGCCCACCAGTGCCATCCCGAGGATGACCACGTTGCAGTTGGTCGAGCAGCCTGTCGACCAGGCCATGCTCGTGGGCCACTGAGGACCTAGGACTCGACCGCGAGCGTCAGGGGCAGCACGGCGGGGGCGCCGGCGCCGCGCAGGGCCCTCGCCGCCATGGTCAGGGTCCAGCCGGTGGCCATCAGGTCGTCGACGAGCAGGACCGGACCGTCGTCGAGGGGCTGGTCGACGGCCAGGTCGAACCGGCGGCCGACGGCAGCGACCCGTTGGGCCGAGTTGGCCGCCCCCTGTCCGGGCAGGACGTCGTGGTCCACGATCTGCCAGCGGGCGACGATCGGCAGGTGCAGGTAGCGCGCCAGCCCGTCGGCGAGGTCGGCCACGAGCTGCGGTCGGCGGGCCGACTCGACGTAGGCGATCCCGGAGGGCCTGCCCGGCCACTCGGGATGCCAGTCGCCGAGCACCTCGAGCACGGCGTCGACCAGGGGCCTCGGCACGGGACCGTCCTCGCTGTCCGGGCGGAACAGCGCACGGAGCGCCTGGCCGTGGCCCAGGTCGGTCAGCCGCCCGACGGCACGGCCCGGCTCAGCTCCCGCGCTGATCTTGCCCTTGAGGTCGATCCCGAGGTTGGCCAGCGCGCTGGGCCACATCTTGCGGGGAGCCAGCGTCACACCGGGCCGCCGGAGCCGCTCGTTGGCCTGCTCGAGCGCGGCTTCGGAGACCTGGCCGGGCAGCGTCAGCCCGCCGCAGTTGTCGCACCGGCCACAGTCCTCGGCCCCGGGGTCGTCGAGCTGGTGCCGCAGGAAGCGCATCCGGCAGCCGTCCGTCGCGATGTAGGCCAGCATCGCCGACTGCTCGTCGCGCCGGGCGTCGGCCACCCGGTCGTAGCGCTCCTGGTCGTAGGCCCATTCCTGCCCGGTCGACGTCCAGCCGCCGCGTACCCGGTTCACGGCCCCGTCGACGTCGAGGACCTTGAGCATCGTCTCCAGCCGGGTGCGGCTCAGGTCGACGTGCGTCTCCAGGGCGGCGGTCGACATCGGGGTGCCGTTCTCGGCGAGGGCGCGCAGCGTCGTGCGTACGTGCTGCTCGGGCGGGAAGGCGAGCGAGGCGAAGTAGCGCCAGATGTCACGGTCCTCCTGGGCCGGCATCAGCACCACCTTGGCGTGGTCGGTGCCACGTCCGGCACGGCCCACCTGTTGGTAGTAGGCCACGGGCGAGGACGGCGCCCCGAGGTTGACGACGAACCCCAGCTGCGCGTCGAAGCCCATGCCGAGCGCGCTGGTGGCGACCAGGGCCTTGAGCCGGCCGGCGAGCAGGTCCTGCTCCAGCGAGAGCCGTTCGGTGGTCTCGGTCTGCCCGGAGTACGCCGCGACGGCGAGCCCGCGCGACCGGAGGTGCTCGGCGACCTCCTGGGTGGCGGCGACGGTGAGCGTGTAGATGATCCCCGAGCCCTCGAAGTCGACGAGGTGCTCGCCGAGCCAGGCGAGACGCTGCTCGGGTCGCTCGAGCTGCAGCACGGCCAGGTGGAGCGACGCCCGGTCCAGTGAGCCACGCAGCACCAGGACGTCGGTGCCCAGCTGCTCGGCGACGTCGCCGGTCACGCGCGAGTTGGCGGTGGCCGTCGTGGCCAGCACCGGGATGCCGGCGGGAAGCGTGGTCAGCATCTGGCGGATGCGGCGGTAGTCAGGCCTGAAGTCGTGCCCCCAGTCGGAGATGCAGTGAGCCTCGTCGACGACGAGCAGGCCCGCGGTCTCGGTGAGCTGGGGCAGCACCTCGTCGCGGAACGTCGGGTTGTTCAGCCGTTCGGGGCTGACCAGGAGCACGTCGATCTCGCCCGCGTCGACCCTGGACCGGATCACCTGCCAGTCCTCGATGTTGGTGGAGTTGATCGTCGCGGCCCGGATGCCGGCGCGCTCGGCTGCCTCGATCTGGTTGCGCATCAGCGCGAGAAGGGGGGAGATGATCACGGTGGGCCCGGCGCCCAGGCTGCGCAGCAGGGCGGTGGCGACGAAGTAGACCGCGGACTTGCCCCAGCCGGTCTTCTGAACGACCAGCACCCGGCTCTGCTCGACCACCAGAGCCTCGATCGCTGCCCACTGGTCGTCGTGCAGCCGGGCGTCGTCTCGGCCGACCAGCGCGCGCAGGTGGAGCTCGGCCTCGTCGCGGGCGCTCGTGGTCGTCGTCATGGGGTCCTGTCTACCAACAGGAGACGACATGTTCACCGCGGCATTCCCCTCCGGACACCCGGCTGCGCCAATGTCAGTGGAACACCACTTCTCGGAAGGTTCCAGATGCCCAGCAAGAAGAAAGCGGTCGTACTGGCCGCCGCCCTGGTCCTGAGCGGCGCGGTCACCTCGACCGTGGTCGCGTCCGGCCACCTGCCGACCCTCGACCGCTCCGCCAAGGGCAAGGTCGACCAGTACGGCGGCGCCACCCGGCTGCGTGGCGACCAGAGCCAGCTGATCAAGGACTCGATCAAGTCCGGCAAGGCGAAGAACGTCATCCTCATCATCGGCGACGGCATGGGTGACTCCGAGATCACCGTCGCCCGCAACTACCTCAAGGGGGCAGGCGGTGCGTTCAAGGGCATCGACGCCCTGCCGCTGACCGGCCAGATGACGCACTACAGCGTCAACAAGGACACCGGGAAGCCTGACTACACGCCCGACTCGGCCGCCACCGGCACCGCCTGGGCGACCGGGGTGAAGACCTACGACAACGCGATCTCGGTGAACCGCAAGGGCAAGCCCTACGCCACGCTCCTGGAGCTGGCCAAGCGGTCCGGTCTCGCGACCGGAGACATCACGACCTCCGAGATCCAGGACGCCACCCCCGCGGTGGAGGTCAGCCACATCAGCGCTCGCTCGTGCTACGGCCCGGTGGCCACCGCGAAGACGTGCCCTGAGGCGGCCAAGGAGAACGGCGGACGCGGGTCGATCAGCGAACAGCTGCTCGACACCCGTCCCGACGTGACCATGGGGGGCGGGTCGACGACCTTCGCCGAGGTCGCGGCGGCCGGGAAGTACAAGGGCAAGACGCTGGAGCAGCAGGCGAAGGCACGTGGCTACAACTACTTGACCGCGAAGCGTGACCTCGCCAAGGTGGCGAGCGCGGATCAGAAGAGGCCGCTCCTGGGACTGTTCTCTCCTGGCAACATGCCGGTGAAGTTCGCGCCGTTGCTCGCCACGGTTGGTGGAGCCAACGGCCCGGCCGGCACCTGTACCCCGGAGCCGACGTACAGCCAGGTCCCCCACCTGAAGTCCATGACCAGCAAGGCCATCGACCTGCTCTCGCACAACTTGGCCGGCCGGAAGAAGGGCTTCTTCCTCCAGGTCGAGAGCGCCTCGATCGACAAGAAAGACCACGCGGCTGACGCCTGTGGCCAGATCGGTGAGACCGAGCAGCTCGACGAGGCTGTCAGCGAGGCGCTCAGGTTCGCCAAGAAGGACGGCCACACCTTGGTCATCGTCACCGCCGACCACGCCCACTCCAGCCAGATCGTCGACGGCAACACCCCCGGTCTCACGGCCAAGCTGGCCACGACCGAGGGCTCGGAGATGACCGTCTCCTACGGCACCGCGGCGTTCGGCGCCAGCCAGCAGCACACCGGCAGCCAGGTGCGCGTCGCCGGCTACGGTCCCGGTGCGGCCAACCTGGTCGGGCTGATCGACCAGACCGACCTGCACTTCATCATGAGGAGGACGGTGGCCGGCAGCAGGCACTGAGCCCTACTTCCGCCTCACCACCGCAGCCCCGGTGTTGGTCGCCACCGCGATCAGCCCGGGGCTGACGGCTACCCGGTAGGGCCAGTAGGTCGTGTTGATGCCGTCGGTCGGCAGGTCCGCGGCGATCGCCATGGCACCGGTGCGGAGGTCGAGGGTGTGCAGGGCCGTCGTACCCGCGATGAGGGCGTGGTCGGCGTCGAGCATCGGGATGCTGTCCAGCTCGAACCCGTAGGGCAGGAACTGCGGCTCGTCCGGCACGGTGCGGGACCACAGCCGGCGCCCTCGGGTGACGTCGTAGGCCGACCAGCGGTTCCCTGCGCGCACCGGGATCATGCCGGAGCGCAGCGTGGCGTCGAAGGCGGTGCCGCGTGCCGGCACGGCGAACCACACCTGGGCGCCCTCGCGGTCGATCGCTGTGAGGCGGACCTGCTGGTCGCGCGCGATCAGCTCCTGGACGACAGCCGTGCCGGTGTCGGGGTCGGTGCCGACCACGTGCAGGTCGGAGCCGGCCGGCTCGTCGCGGGTCCAGATGGTCGTGCCGTCGTGGGCGTTCACCAGCGACAGGGCGGGCCCGGCACGGCGCTTCGCCACGAGGTCGGCGTCGAAGAGATCGAACTGCGCACGACCTCCGGCCAGCAGTGTTCCGGCGCCCAGGTCACCGAGGTAGTCCCCGGCGCCCGCGTCGAGGGTGCGCGCCCAGACCTCGCTCCCGTCTTGACCCGAGAGCCGCACCATCTGCTCCTCGTCGCCGGGACCCGGACCGAGGAGAGCGACGTCCTCGTCGTCGAGGACCTGCGTCGCGAACGGGTCGCCGGGGTCCCCGCCCTCGAGCTCGAGCTCGTGGCACCAGCGCCGGGTGCCGTCCCGCGCGTCCAGGGCCACCACGTCGGTGGGGGAGCCGGCCGGCATCGTCGCCACCAGGTAGGTGCGGTCGCTGGCGTCGTACGCCGACCGGCGGGTGTCGACCTGGACGCTCCAGCGTGGGGTGAGCGTGCGGTCGTCCAGCATCGTGAAGTCGGGGTTGTCGCGCGTGCGCACACCGATCCCCTGCGCGTAGGCGCCCACGTCGGCCCACTGCTCGTAGTGGTAGCCCACTGCCCCCAGCACCTCGCCGAAGGGGTCCGGTGCCGCTGCGAGCGCGTCGACCACGGCGTCCCGGTCCTGGTCGGGCTGCTGCTGTCGCTGCCTCACGGCCAGGAACGGTGAGGACGACTTCGCCGCCGGAACCTCGGTGACGCTCGCACCGCAGCCGGGCCGCAGCCACGGCACCGCCACCGAGCCGACCCCGCCGAGAAGGACCACGCCCGCGACCGTGCCGGTCGCCCACGCGCGTCTGCTCACCCGGGAGAGCGTAGGGCTCTGCGGGGGCCGCAAGCGTCATACGAACTGGCTGCTAGGGCTACCAAGGTGGATGACGTCCCGCGGGACGTCATCGCGATCAGCACCCAGGGCGACCAGGGCGTATGACGTCGGGCGGCGATGGGGAGGAGAGCGTCAGCCCCGACGCCGCCGGATCTCCTCGTTGATCGCCGGGACGACCTCGTGCATGTCGCCGACGACGGCGTAGGTGGCCTTGGTCATCATCGGCGCCTCGGCGTCGGTGTTGATCGCGAGGATCACCTTGGAGCTCGCACAACCGGCCCAGTGTTGGATGGCGCCACTGATGCCGCAGGGGATGTAGACCTCGGGGGAGATGCGGCTGCCGGTCTGGCCGACCTGCTCGTGGTGCGGCCGCCAGCCCAGCGAGGTGACGACGCGCGAGACGCCGAGCGAGCCGCCGAGCAGGTCCGCGAGCTCGAGGACGTCGCCGAAGCCCTCGGGGCCACCGGCTCCACGTCCGGCGCCGACCACGACGCGGGCCGACTTCAGGCTGCCTGCGCCGTCGCTGGTGACCCGCTCCACGGAGATCACGCGGACGGCAAGGTCGGCCGGGGAGAGCTCGACGTCGAGCGCCTGCACGGTGCCCGCCGCCGGCTCGGGGGCCGCCGACGGCTCGACCGCGTGCCCGGCGACGGTGAACACGGCCGGGCGCTGGGAGAGCCGCATCTCCTCGAGCGCGGCACCGCCCACGACCTGACGGGTCACCACGAACGGCGAGAGGCCGCCGAAGGAGACGACGTTGGCCGCCATCGCGACGTCGAGCCGGGTGGCGACCCGCGCCAGCACCTCGTTGCCGCGGTTGGTCCCGCCCGCCATCACGACCACGGAGCCGGCCGCCTGCCGGGCGGCGACCACCGCAGCGGCCGTGGCCGCTCCCGAGAAGCGCTCGAAGTCGTCGCCGTCGGCGTGGTGCACGGTGCGGACGCCGTAGGCCGCAAGCTCGGCGGCCGCGCCCGAGGGGACTGGCCCGACGACGACCGCGTCGATCGGGACGCCGCCCCCGGCGACCGACAGTCCGCGCGCGAACGAGACCGTCTCGAGGGACACCTCGCTGACAGCGTCGGCGGAGATCTCGACGTAGACCAGGATCATCGCCCGACCCCCAGCTTCTGCAGCAGGTCGACCACGGTGCCCGCGGCCTCGGGTCCCTCGCCGAGGATCTCGGCGGTCGAGGGTGTGGCGGGCGGAAGCGTGAGCTGCACCCGCCCGCTGCCGGTCGGTTCCTTGGAGATCTCGCGGGTCTCGACCGGGACCTTCTTGGCCTTCATCCGGCCGGTGATCGTGGGGTAGCGCGGCTCGACCCCACCTTCCAGCACGGTCACGACCGCCGGCAGCGGGACGGCGTAGGTCTCACGGCCCTCGGCCCCGTCCCCGTGCAGGTAGGCGGTGCCGTCGGTCACGGTGATGGTCTTGATGCCGGTCACGACGGGGCGCTCCAGCTCGTGCGCGAGGCGGATGCCGACCTGGAAGTCACCGGAGTCGGCGGCGTCGTTGCCCAGCAGCACCAGGTCGTAGGCCGAGTCCGCGGCGGCGTGGTCACCGACCACGGCTGCGATCTCGCGTGCCACGTCGGCCGGCCCGAGGGTCACGGGGTCGGCCTCGACGAGCACGGCCGCGGTGCAGCCGACGCCGAGGGCGGAGCGGATCTGCTCCACCGAGTCGGAGGAACCGACCGTGAGCACGGTGGCCGTGCCCTCGGTGGCTGACGCGATCTGCACGGCCAGCTCGACGGCACAGCTGTCGTGGTTGCTGAGCGTGTAGCCCACGAAGCGGGCGTCCGCCGACTGGCCGTCCTCGGTGAGCAGGACCTCACCCGAGAAGTCCGGCACCCGTTTGATGCAGACGAGGACGTTCGTCATGCGGGCGTCACCGGATCCGCTCGTTGGCCGGGTCGAGGAGCGGCGTCGCGTCGACGGAGCCGACGGTCACCGGGTAGAGCTCCTCCATGTAGGACACGGCCAGCTCGGTGCCGATCACCGCCTGCTCGTGCGGCAGGTAGGCCAGCAGCACGTGCTTGCCCAGCGTCGGGGCGGAGCCCGCCGACGTGACGTAGGGGTGGTGACCGTGGCCGTCGGTGAGGAGGCCACCGTCGCGGGCCAGGATCGGCTCGCCGCCGAGCATGTAGCGCTTCGTCCCGGATGCCGAGGTGTGGTCGTCGACGGTCAGCGTGCAGAGCACTGACTTCAGACCCGACGTGGACCGGGCCTCGCGCTGGGCCAGGTAGGCCTCGCGACCCACGAAGTCCGCCGCCTTCACCTTGGGGCGCTGCATGCCGGCCTCGACGATGGACCGCTCGCCGTCCAGCTCCGCACCGTAGGCGCGGTAGCCCTTCTCGATCCGGCCCGTGGTGCCGTAGACACCGATGCCGACCGGTACCGCACCGTGCGAGGCGCCCGCGTCGAGCAGGGTGTCCCAGAGCCCGGCCGCGTCGCCCATCGGGACGTAGAGCTCCCACCCCAGCTCTCCGACGTAGGAGATCCGGGAGGCGAGCACGGTCGTGCCTTGTACGTCGATCTCGCGGCAGGTCAGGAACCCGAAGCCGGCGTCGGAGACGTCGTCGGACGTGAGCGAGG
>JBKJON010000501.1:0-16932 GCA_046595715.1 Marmoricola sp. | reverse complement strand
GGTCTTCCAACCCGTCGTCGACGTCGACAGCAACCTGGTGGTCGGCGCCGAGGCCCTGATGCGCCTGACCAACAGCGACGGGCGGCTCCTGCCGACCAGGCCGGCCATCGTCGCCGCCGAAGCCGCCGGCCTGGTCGAGCTCCTGGGCGACCGGGTCCTGCACCTGGCCATGGCCGCGGCCAGCACGTGGCCCGCGCACATGACCCTGGCCGTGAACATCAGCGCCCGCGAGCTCACCGGCCGCGACCTGCGCAGCCGCGTCGAACAAGCCCTGCAACGACACGACTTCGACCCCGCCCGGCTGATCCTGGAGATCACCGAGTCCTCCGTCCTCGCCGCCGGCCCCTCCGCCCTGGCCGAGCTCGAAAAACTACGCCAACGCGGGGTCCGGGTCGCGATCGACGACTTCGGCACCGCCTACGCCACTTTGGCGAACCTGACCACACTGCCGGTGGACGTCCTGAAGGTCGACACCACCTTCACCGCCGGCCTGCCCCACCAACGCACCCACACCGCCATCGTGCACGGCATCGCGTCCATGGCCTACGAGCTCGACATCCCCTGCATCATTGAAGGCGTCGAAACCGACCAACAGCTCGCAGCCCTACGAGGCATGTCTGTCCAAGCCCAAGGCTGGTACTGGGGCAAACCACAAGGACCCGACAGCATCCCCATGCTGAACCCCCTGACACTACCCGGAGACCACACCCCGGAGACGAGAACGCCAGCCCCCCGACGAATCTGAGCGGTGAAACGGTTGGTGCTCAGCGACTTTCTCGGCGGCGCTCCCGTAGTCCGTCCTCGGCCGGGCCATATACTTCGCCATCGATCCGGGGAACGTGGTTGCCGCATTCGACGCAGCGCCACCCGGTCTCATATGCCCGGTAGGCGTGGCCGTTGCTAGCGCAGGGCGTGGCGACGGTTCGCTCCTCGGCTCCCCAGCGCTTGTTCTTGGCGTTGCGAACCGCGATGAACGTGCCGATGCCGAGGACGGACGCCGCCAAAGCGACGGAGATCCAGAGTATTGGGGTCATGAGGTTCCTCGCGCTTCTCGTCGTCAGTTACGCTTCCGGATGCTACTCCGGCACAGTGCTCGGCTCGCGCAACCCACCGCCTGCCGCGATCAGATGTTGCGGTCTCGCTTCTCCGCTCCTGACATCGCACCCTGGCGCCCCTCGGCTCGTTGGCTGGACACGTCCTCCGGATCCACGTGCTTCGCAAGGTCGCTCGGCCACCACATGTGTCGGCCGACATCCAGGTTCAGTGCCGTCACGAGCACCGAGCGCACGATCAACGTGTCGAGCAGGACGCCCAGCGCGACCGCGAAGCCGATCTCGGCGAACGCCACGACCGGCAGCGTTGCGAGCACCGCGAACGTACCTGCCAGCACCAGCCCGGCCGACGTGATCACTCCACCAGTGGCCGCGAGCCCGATGAGCGCTCCTCTCTTGGTGCCGAACTGCTTGCTCTCCTCATGCACGCGCGTCATGAGGAAGATGTTGTAGTCGATCCCGAGGGCCACCAGGAACACGAACACAAAGAGCGGGAGCGATGAGTCGGCCCCAGCAAAGTCGAGCACGTGACGGAAGATCAGCGCGCTGATCCCCAAGGCCGCGCCAAACGACAGGACCACGGTCCCGATCAGGAGCACCGGCGCGACCACCGCCCGCAGCAGCAGCATCAGGATGACAAGGACCACCAGCAGGATGAGCGGGATGATCACCTTGTTGTCATCGCTGGAGGCCCTCAGGACGTCACCCCGCGTGGCGCTGTCTCCACCAGCAATCGCATCGGCCCCTTCGACCTGGTGGACGGCATCGCGCACCAGGCCAACTGCGTCGATCGCCGCCTGGCTGTCCGGGGCCACCGAGAGCGTCCCCGCCAGATAGGCCAGGTCGCCCTTGACTACCGGTTCGGCAACATCGGAGATGCCGCTGACGCCAGCCATCGCCGTCTTGACCGCGTCCGCACGATCGGCTTTCGCAATGACAACCACCGGTTGTCCGGAGCCGGCGGGGAAGTGCGTGGCCAGCACCTGCTCACCCACGACGGAGTCAGGTGTGCCGTAGAACGAGTCCTTGTTCTCGAGCCCGACGGCGTTGCGCTGGAAGATGCCCAGCGCTCCTATGGCCAACAGGACTGAGGTCGTGACCCACGTGGCTCGCGGCGCCCGGGCGATCCGCTTGCCGACCCTGGCCCAGAAGCCGGTCGCTGTGTGGTCCTCCGACCCGAACGACGGATGCACCGGCCAGAAGAACCAGCGACCGAAGATGACAAGCAGGGCCGGCAGCAAGGTGAGCATGACCATGAGCCCGACCGCAATCCCGACGGCCGCGACGGGGCCCAGGCCCTTGGTGGAGTTCATGGTGGCAACCAAAAGGCACAGCATGCCGGCGATGACGGTGGCACCACTGGCGAAGATGGCCGGGCCGGTGCGGTGCAGCGCGAAGGCCATCGCCTCGTGGCGGTCCTCGTGGCGGCGGAGCTCTTCTCGGTAGCGCGCGACGAGCAGGAGGGCGTAGTCCGTGCCCGCCCCGATGACGAGGATGGAGACGATCGCCTGACTCTGGCCGTTGACGGTGAGGTCGGCGTACTTGGCCAGGAAGTAGATCAGTCCCAGTGAGCAGCTGAGCGAGACGACCACCGAGAAGATCGGCAGCATCCACAGCACCGGGCTGCGATAGGTCAGGAGCAGCAGCAGGATCACCACGCCCAGGGCAGCGAACAGCAGCGTGCTGTCCAGCCCCGCGAACGCCTCGGCGGAGTCCACCGCCTGTCCGCCCGCACCGGCGATGTAGACCGTGCCGCCGTCGACCGAGGCGATCCCATGGATCTTGTCGGCGATGGCGGGCATCTTGTTCCAGCCGTTGGCGCCGAGGCCGTAGGTGACGACGGTCTGGGCCGCCTGGCCGTCCTGGGAGGGGATCGGGCCGACGACCTTGCCGGTGACGTCGTCCATCTGCTGCAGCGCAGCCGCCTGTTGCTTCAGCGCGGCGAGGTCCTCGGCGGTGAACCCGGACTTCTTCTCGTAGACCACGGTCGTCGGGATGGCGTTGGGGTCCTGGAAGGGCTTCATCTTCTCCAGGGCGCGCGTGGACTCGGCGTTGCCCGGGAGCCAGGAGGACGCCTCGTTGTTCTGGACCTCGGTGAGCTTGCCCGCGAAGCCGCCCAGGCCCATCACGGCGAGGACCCAGAAGGCGAGGACGAACCACTTGGTCACGCGACCGGTGAGCTTGCCGGCGATCTGACGATGCATGGGTGAACTCCATCAACAGGCGCCCAGGGGCGCTATCGGGTGGTGCCCTGAGAAAGACCCCGAGACCCCCCGGAATTCATCGTCTCTTCTCAGGTTCTCGACCGTAGACCCGACCTGTGACAGTCCTGTGACATGTTTTCCCAGTGGTCTAGATGCCTGCTGGTCGCGCGAGGTCCACGACGACCTGGGCACCGGGGAGCTGGCCCAGCAGGCGACCCGGCACGAACAGCTTCGAGCCGCGGATGCCGCTGCCGAGGACGGCGAGCTCGATCTCGGTGGCGGCCGCGTCGACGAGGAGGCGCCAGCCGTCGGGGAGGCCGACGGGGGTGATCCCGCCGTACTCCATGCCGGTCTCGCTCACGGCGCGGTCGTGGTGGAGGAACGAGGCCTTGCGGACGTCGAGGGTCCGCTTGACCACGTTGTTCACGTCGGCTCGGGTGTCGGCGCGTACGACGCACGCGGCAGTGCGTTCCTCACCGTCTCGCCGACCCATCACGACCACACAGTTGGCGCCTGCCGACATCGGGACCTCGTAGGCCTCGCTCATGGCGGCCGTGTCGGCGAGGGCCGGGTCGATCGCGGCGACCAGCACCTCGCCGGCGTGCTCCCAGGCAGACAGTGCCCCCCGGACGGGGGCGCCGAGAAGCTCGGGGTGCTCGAGGGCGGGACGGAGCTCCAGCGTGCCGAACGTCTGCATGCCGACCACCGTAGGTGGTGCGTTCCACCGACCGTCACCTGCTGGTCACCCACGGCGCGCAGGCTGGCCACGTGAGTGGACCACTCGTCATCGGCCACCGGGGCGCCAGCGGGCACCGACCGGAGCACACCTCCCTTGCCTACCGTCTGGCCTGGCGGGGGGGTGCCGACTCCGTCGAGCCCGACGTGCTCAGCACCCGCGACGGCGTGCTGGTCTGCCGGCACGATCTCAACCTCGCCCGGACCACCGACGTCGCGGATCGGCGCGAGTTCGCGAGCCGGCGCCGCCGTCTGGTGGTCGACGGACGCGAGCAGGACGGGTGGTTCGTCCAGGACTTCGACCTCGCCGAGATCCGACAGCTGCGGGCCCGGGAGCGCTGGCCCCTGGGTCGCCCCGGCAGCGCTCGCTTCGACGGGATGCTGGGCGTCCTGACCCTCGAGGAGCTGCTCGACCTGCGTGAGGCCGAGTCCCGACGGGCCGGCCGCCGGCTCGGCGTCCACATCGAGCTGAAGCACCCGCAGCTCTTCGCCGACCTCGGGACCCCGCTGGACGAACCGCTCGTCGACCTGCTTCGCCGTCGGCGGCTGACCTCCGCCTTGTCGGGGGCGGCCGTCTTGTCCTTCGACGCCGAGGTGCTGCGCCGACTGCGTCGCGCGATCGACACCGAGCTGGTGCAGCTCGTCGACAAGTCGGAGCCGGTCAAGCGCCGCAGGCTGCAGCGGGTGGCGACCTACGCCACCGCGGTCGGCCTGCACAAGGACCACGCCCGCGAGCGCCCGATCGGCAAGGCGTTCGGGTGCGGTCTCGACGTGCTCGTCTGGACCCTGCGCGATGAGACGCCCGCGGAGGTCGGCCGACTCTTCGACCTCGGGATCGACGGCGTGCTCACCGACTTCCCCGAGATCGCCGTCGCGGTCAGGGACGACCGGATCGGTGCCGCGGCGACGGCCTAGGGCAGGGGGACCTCGCCCACACCGTTGCGCAGCTGGCCGAGGATCCGGGTCAGCAACCGCGAGACCTGCATCTGGGTGACCCCGATGCGAGCGGCGATCTCGCGCTGGGTCAGGCCCTCGTAGAAGCGCATGCTGAGGATCTGGCGGTCGCGCTCGCCCAGGGTGCGGAGCACCGGGCTCAGCACCAGCCGCGCCTCGGAGGCGCCCTGCGAGGTGTCGTCGAAGGGCAACAGCTCGCCCAACGTGGTGGAGCCGTCACCGCCGGCGGGGTGGTCGAGCGAGGCCGGGACGAAGCAGCCGTCGCTCGCGAGCGCCTCGATCACCGACTCGACGCCCTCGCCGAGGTGTCGCGCGATCTCGACCGGCTGCGGGGACCGTCCGAGCTTGTAGGACAGCTCTGCCTCGGCGGTGTTGATGCGGGCCTGCAGCTCCTGGATCCTTCGCGGCGGACGGATCATCCAGCCGTGGTCGCGAAAGTGCTTGCGGAGCTCGCCGCGGATGGTCGGCACGGCGTAGGAGAGGAAGTCGTGCCCGGTGGTCACGTCGTAGCCCCGCGTCGCCTTCGTCAGGGCCAGGGCCGCCACCTGCCGCAGGTCGTCGAGGGGAATTCCTCGAGACCGATAGCGGGAGGCCTCCGCGTGCGCGAGATCGAGGTGCATCTCGATCACGGTTGCCATCAGCTGCTGGCGGTCGTCGTCGCTGTCGCTGGACTGGGCGAGGAAGAACAGCTCGCGTGTCCGACTCGACCGGTCCTCGGAGGCGCTCTGTCGTCTGGACGTTCTTGCATGGGCTACTGCGGTCATCGCTCACCGACCTGGTAGGTCTCCCGAGGGAGAACTGAATGGTGCGTGAGCGCCGGTACCCCTACAGCGCCCAGGCATCAGGTCGTTGGCTTCAACGAGATACCCATCGTCACCGACGATGCGTTTGATCCACCTTAGCCCAGGATCGCGTGTGCACAAGACAATCCTGACGACACCGGGCCGGACGCGACGTCAGGAGTACAGCTCCTCCAGGACCTGCGCGTAGTTGGCGTGCACGACGCGCCGCTTGAGCTTCAGCGTGGGCGTCAGCTCGGCCGACTCCGCCGTCCACTCGACCGGCAGCAGCTTCCACCGCTTGACCTGCTCGGGCCGCGACAACCGCTCGTTCGCCTGGTCGACCGCCTGTCCGACGATGCCGAGGATCTCCGGCTTCCGGGCGAGCTCGGCCAGGTCGTCGTACTGCAGGCCGAGCCGGGCGGCGACGACCGGGGCCACGTCGGGGTCGAGGGTCAGGATCGCCACCACGTAGGGCCTGCCCTCGCCGTAGGCGAGCGCGTGGCCCACGAGCGGGCTCTCCTTGAGGAGGTTCTCGATGTTGGACGGCGCGATGTTCTTGCCCTGCGAGGTGATGATCATCTCCTTCTTGCGGTCCACCACCTTCAGGAACCCGTCATCGTCGATCTCGCCGATGTCGCCGGTGTGGATCCAGCCCTGGTCGTCGACCAGCTCGGCGCTGGCCTCGGGGTTCTGGAGGTAGCCGCTGGTGTTCACCGGGCTGCGCGTCAGGATCTCGCCGTCCTCGGCGATCGCCATCTCGATCCCGGGCTGGGCGCGGCCGACGGTGCCGAGGCGGAAGTGCTCCGGCCCGCAGGCCGTCACCGACCCGGTGGTCTCGGTCATGCCGTAGATGTCGAAGATCGCGAACCCCAGGCCGGCGAAGAACCGGGCCGTCTCCAGGGGCATGGGGGCCGACGCGCTGCCGGCCCAGGTGACGCGGTCGAGTCCGAGCAGCGACTTGATGGGGGTGAGCACGGCCTCGTCGGCCGCCTCGAACCGCGCCTTCAGCTCGGGGCTCGTCTCGTGTCCCAGCTGGAGCGACTCGACGTACTCGAGGCCGACCGCCATGGCGTCCGCGACTGCCTGTCTCTTGGTCTCGTCGGTCTCCATGGCGATCAGGCCGCCGATGCCGGTCTGGATCTTCTCCCAGACGCGGGGTACGCCGAAGAACCGCGTGGGCCTGACCTCACCGAGCGCGCCGACCAGCAGCGACGGGTCGCCCACGAGGTGGACGTGGCCGGCGGTGACCAGCGGGATGTAGATGCCGAGCACCCGTTCGGCGATGTGCGCGTAGGGGAGGTAGGAGACGCCGATGCTGTCGCCCTCGAGTCCCGCCGTCCGGTTGCCGCTCTCGACCTCGAACAGCACGTTGCGGTGGGTGATGACGACACCCTTGGGGTTCCCGGTGGTGCCGGAGGTGTACAGGATCGTCGCGGGCTGCTCCGGGTCGATGGCCCGCCAGCGCTGCTCGACCTCAGCCTGGTGCTGCCCACGGGTGGCCCGGCCGCGTTCGAGCAGCTCGTCCCACGTGATCGCGCCGGCGGGGACGGACGCGGGGTCGAGCACCACGATCTGCGGAGCGGCGCCGGCGGCCAGGGCCTGGGACCAGCGGGCCACGTGGTCGGCGTTCTCGAGCACCACGACTGCAGGCTCGGAGTGTCCGGCGACGTAGGCGACCTGGCTGGGGGAGAGCGTGTTGTAGATCGACATCGGGGTGGCGCCCGCGTGCAGGGCGCCCAGGTCCGCGAGCACGTGCTCGATGCGGTTGGAGGCCATGATCGCGACCCGGTCACCCGCCAGCACACCGAGATCGACCAGGGCGGCGGCGACGTCGAGGGCGGTCTCGCGCAGCTCGGTCCAGGACAGCGTGCGCCATCCGGAACCCTCGATCCCGATCTTGTCGGAGTACGCCGGGGCGTCACCCTGCGCGGCGACGGTCTCCGCGAACGCGTGCGGGATGCTCGGGGCGATCACCGCGTCGATCTCGGTGCGGGCTTCCATGACGTCGGTCAACGGTGTCTCCTGGGTGAGGGGGGTGTCGGGACGGTCACTCCTGGACCACCAGGTGGCCGGCGGTCAGTAGCTCTTGGGCAACTGCAGCATGGAAGTGCCGATGTGGGCCAGCACCATCTGCTCGGAGACCGGGATGTTCTTGCCGATGCGCGCGTCCTGGAACATCCGCTCGAGGGGGTACTCCTTGGAGTAGGCCATCCCTCCCAGCGTCTGGAAGGCCTCGGCGACGGCGGTCTCGAGCAGATCCTAGAGCCCCAGGCTCCGGCCGATGATCTCTTTCTGGATCTCGGTCGTGCCGCCGTAGATCGTTGAGATGCGACTGTCCAGGTAGGCCTTGGCGATGGGGAACTCCATCATGTAGCCGTAGCCGCCATGAAGCTGGACACCCTGGTTGACGAGCTTGTTCTGCAGCTCGGTGCACCACCACTTGGCCATCGCGGCGTCGACGGCCGTGAGGCTGCCCTCGAGGTGCTTGCGCACGCAGTCGTCGATGAACGTCCGGGCGATGGTGACCTCGGTGGCCATCTCGGCGACGAGGAACCGGTTGTGCTGGAACTTGCCGATGGGCTTGCCGAACGCCTCGCGGGTCTTGGCGTAGTACAGGCACATCTGCAGGATCGCCTCGGCCGCCGCGACGGCCTGCGCGGCGATGATCAGTCGCTCCTGGGGGAGGTTCATCATCAGGTAGATGAAGCCCTCGCCCTCCTTGCCCAGGAGGTTCTCCTTGGGCACGACCACGTCGGTGAACGAGAGCTCGGCGGTGTCCTGGGCGTGGAGGCCGATCTTGTCGAGGTTGCGGCCACGCTCGAAGCCCTCCATCCCCCGCTCCACGACCAGCAGGCTGATGCCCTTGTGACCGGCGTCGGGGTCGGTCTTCACGACCACGATGACGAGGTCGGCGTTGATGCCGTTGCTGATGAAGGTCTTGGAGCCGTTGAGCAGGTAGTGGTCACCCTTGTCGACGGCGGTCGTGCGCACCCCCTGCAGGTCGCTGCCCGCACCCGGCTCGGTCATCGCGATGGCGGTGATGATCTCGCCCGAGACCGTGCCGGGGAGCCACCGCCTCTTCTGCTCGTCGTTCCCCAGCGTGATCAGGTAGGGCACGATGATGTCGGTGTGCACCGAGAAGCCCGGCCCGCTCACGTTGGCGCGGGTCTGCTCCTCGGAGAGGATGACGTTGTAGCGGAAGTCGGAGACCCCCGCCCCGTCGTACTCCTCCGGGACGTCGAAGCAGAGCAGGCCGGCCCGGCCTGCCTTGAGCCACAGGTCGCGCGGAACGATCCCGTCCTTCTCCCACTGGTCGTGGAAGGGCACGACCTCACGCTCGTAGAACGTCCGGGCGGTCTTGCGGAAGTCTTCGTGCTCGGAGGTGTAGACGTCGGGCATGGGGTCCTTCCCGGGGAGACGGAGGATGACGGAGCAACTGTTACAGCATTACTGTCACGATTCAAGGCCCATCGCGACCCAGGTGGCCGCAGCGTCGATGTGCCAGTCCTTGATGTGCCAGTCCCTGATGTGCCAGTCCCCGATGTGCCAGTGGAACTGTTACGGTCTGACTCGGTTGGAGAGGCGGGACCCAGGTGAGCGCACAGGACGACACGGACTCCGGCGAGGAGCTCTACACCGTTGACGAGCTCGCCGCGGTGACGGGCATGACCGTGCGAACCACGCGGTACTACGCCGGCCTGGGCCTGCTCCCGCCGCCCAGCAGGCGGGGCCGGATGGCCTACTACACGCCGGGCCACCGGGCCCGCCTCGACCTGATCCGCGCGCTGCAGGACCACGGCTTCACGCTTTCCGCGATCGAGAAGTACCTCGCCCGCGTTCCGGGCGACGCCTCGGTCGAGGACCTGACCCTGCAACGCGCCCTGCTGACCTCCTGGGGTGCCGGACCCCGGGAGTCGGTGACGCGTCGCCAGCTGGAGGTGCGGGCAGGTCGGGCGCTCAGCGAGGAGGACCTCGAGCGGCTGGTCAAGATCTACGCGGTGCGCGTCGAGGAGCGCGTGGAGGGGCGCGGCGAGGGAGACCGCTACGAGCCGCTGCCGTCCTTCGAGGCGGCGCTGAAGCTGATGGCGCTCGACCTCCCGGTCGACTCGATCGAGGAGGCCGCGGAGGCCATCACCCGGCACATGGATGCGCTGGCCGACGACCTGACCCGGATCCTGCGCACCAAGGTCCTCACCCCTTTCCGTGGCAAGGAGCACAGCGAGGCCGACAAGGCTGCCTTCGAGCAGACCATGTCGCGACTGCGACAGCTCACCCTCGAGGCGGTCGTCGCCGGCTTCCAGCGGGCGGCCAACCAGGTGATCACCCGGTCGCTGTCGGACTCCACCCGCCGCTGATCGGACGGGTCACTGCTCCTGGGGGATCACGGCCCACATCACGACGTAAGCGATCAGGGCGGCGGGGAAGGTGACGACGGCCGCGATGACCGCGACCACGCGGACCAGGGTCGGGTCGACCCCGAGGTAGCGCGCGATGCCGCCGCAGACCCCGCTGACGGGTGCGTCCCACGAGGTGCGGGTCAGGCGACGGTAGGAGGCCTCACCCGGCGGCGGCGGGGGCGGGGGTGCTTGGTGGGCCGGCTGCTCGGTCATCGGATCTCCTGGGTCTGGTCGTCGAGCCCGTGCCCGTCGGTGTCGTCCTGCCGGCGGTCGTGGGGCTCGTGGTCGTACTGGTGCGGGTAGTCGTCCTGCCGGCTCGTACGGGCCTTGCGGTTGCGGGTGCTCGCCAGGCTCGCGGCGAGCCCGATCACCCCGGCGACGATGAGCACGGCGGGCGCCAGGACCGGCAGGCGGTCCTCGGTGATCACGTCGGTGACCACCAGGGCCCAGATCCCGGCGACGCCGAGGAAGAGCAGTCCGAAGACGAGGTGGGGGATCTTGACGCTGCGGTCTGCGGGTGGGGGAGTGAGG
This sequence comes from Marmoricola sp., assembly GCA_046595715.1. Lineage (GTDB taxonomy): Bacteria > Actinomycetota > Actinomycetes > Propionibacteriales > Nocardioidaceae > Marmoricola. The sequence goes on along the minus strand of JBKJON010000501.1, from coordinate 6,277 downwards.
TCTGACATGGGAGGCTCCTTGGTCGGCCTGGGTGTGGGGTGGCCGTGGATTCAGGTGGGTGGTGCGCGGGTGGTCGAGCGGCCTACTGCTGCTCGACGGTGATCTGGCCGAAGCGGATGTTGGCGACGAGCTCGAGAGTGGGGGCCGTCGGCGAGGTGGAGGTGCTGAGTGTCGTGTCGAGGTTCTGCCCCAGGCCGTCGCGCATCTGGTCACCGACGTTGATCTGCCCGGCGTAGCGGACGTCGGCCACGACGTGCACGTTGAGCCCGCTGGGCACGGTCACCGTGATGTCACCGGCGTTGGTCCCGACGTTGACCGTGCGGCCGTTGAGGGCAGCGAGGTCGGCGACCCGGGTGAGGTCGAGCTGGATGGTCCCGGTCGGGGTGAAGTAGTCGGAGCGAACCGTCGCGGAGGTGGACGGGGCGAAGCTCAGGTCCTGGTTGTCGAACCCGTTGGTGCCGTTGGCGACGCCGACGATGCTGGTGACGAGCAGGCCGATGCAGGAGGCCAGTCCCAGCGCGATCAGCCCACCGGGCCGGCCGACGAAGGCACCCACCAGGAGAGCCAGGCCGGTGATGCCGACCGCCAGGGCGCCGTACGCCGAGACCGTGATCGTGCTGGAGGTGTCGAAGATCCCCAGTGTCCCGAGCGCGATGGCGATCAGCGCCAGCGTGGGCCAGAACAGGACGAGACCGGTGCGTCGGGGACGTGGCGGCAGCAGGTACGTCTGCGCGGGAGGCGGCATCCAGGCCGGCGGCTGCTGGCCCTGCTCCACAGGGGTGTCGGTGCTGGTGGACATGGAGGTTCCTTCCGGGGCGTACGGCGCGACGCCGTACTGGGTGGGTGCGGGGACCGATCCCCACGGTGGAGGGGGCTGGTTCTGGTTGCGGGACTGGCGACGCTGGTCACGGGTGGCGAACAGCGCCACGATGACGAACCCGATGACGAGCACGGGGATCGGGAAGCCGTTGCCCCAGCTGTTGCCGAAGAAAGGGGTGCCGAAGACGACCGAGACGGCGATGACGCCGGCGAGGATGAGGATGATCCGACGGACGTCCGTGCTGACCTCGATCGGAGCGTCGGCCTGACCGTCCTCGGGCACGAACAGCCAGATCGCGGCGTACAGCAGGACGCCGGCTCCGCCGAAGAAGGTGAGCACGACGAGCAGGACGCGGATGATGGTGGGGTCGATGTCGAAGTGCCGCCCCAGGCCACCGGCGACACCGGCGACATAGCGGTCGGTGCTGCTACGGCGTAGCCGGTCGACGTCACGCATCTGGTCGCCGGTGGCGCGTGGCCCACCTGTGTGGGGGCCGCCCGCCTGGGGGCCGCCGGGCTGGCCGGGAGGTGGCGTCGTGCTCGCTGGGGGTGCAGTCTGCTCGTTCATGTCACCCATCGTGTCCGGGTGCGGGCTTCCGCGGTATCGGGGACGTCCCTGATTCTTCGGACCCCAGAAGTCAGGGCAGCAGTCAGGGACAGGACCTGATGTGTGTCCGGGCCGGCGGTGACACGATGAGCGGAACATGAAGCCCCTTCCCGCCCCCGCCACGCCCGCGGGACGCCCGCCGTTCCCCGCGGACGCGCCACGCCGCGCCTACCGGTCGACCGACGAGCGCTGGATCGGCGGGGTGGCCTCGGGGGTGGCCCAGCACCTCGGCCTGCCGGTGCTGTGGGTGCGGATGGGCTTCCTGGTCCTGGTGGCCTTCAGCGGCTTCGGCGCGGTGCTGTACGCCGGTCTGTGGCTGTTCATGCCGGCCCGGCGCCACACCGAGACGCTTTCCCCCGGACTCGACGCGGCCACCCGGCAGGGCAAGCGGGGAGCGCGGCCGGAGCGACGGTTCGCCGACTACGGGCCTCTCGTCGCCGTGGGCACGATCGCCATCGGTGTGCTCCTCGCCCTCACGATGGCCACCGGGAGCACCCTCGGCGTCGTACCCCTCCTGCTGGCGGGTGTCGGCGTCGCAGTGCTGTGGTGGCAGGCCGACGAGGCCCAGCGCGAGCGGTGGCGCAACCCCTCGATGCGGATGGGGCCGGTCCGGGCCCTGGTGGGCGGCGGTGGCTGGCGGGCCTACCTGCGCATCGGAGCGGGTCTGCTGCTGCTGATCTCGGCCATCACCCTGTTCTCGCTGCGATCGGGCAGCCTCACGGTCGCGCTGAACGTCGGGCTGGCGGCCGCCTTCGGCATCCTCGGCATCGGTTTCATGGCCGGACCCTGGCTGCTGCGCCTCTCCTCCGACCTCAGTGAGGAACGGGAGGCGCGGGTGCGCTCCGAGGAGCGGGCCGACGTCGCGGCCCACCTCCACGACTCGGTGCTGCAGACCTTGGCCCTGATCCAGCGCTCGGCCGGTGATTCCGCGACGGTCTCGCGCCTGGCCCGTGCGCAGGAGCGCGACCTGCGGTCCTGGCTCTTCGACAGCGCCCGTGAAGGGCCGGACACGCTGGCGGCGGCGCTGCGTGCGGTGGCGGCGGAGGTGGAGGACGCGCACGGCGTACCGGTCGAGGTGGTCTGCGTGGGCGACGCCCCGGTCACCGACGAGGACCGTCCGCTGGTGCTGGCCACCCGCGAGGCCATCACCAACGCCGCCAAGCACTCAGGGGCCAGCACGGTCGACGTGTACGCCGAGGCCACCTCCGCGGGTGTCGAGATCTTCGTCCGCGACCGCGGCGCCGGCTTCGACCCCGCTCGGGTCGCGGAGGACCGGCAGGGGGTCCGCAGCAGCATCGTCGCCCGCATGGAACGTCACGGTGGCACCGCCACGGTGCGCAGCGTCCCGGGTGAGGGCACCGAGGTCCGGCTGTCTCTGCCTACTCACGAACGTCGACCGAAGGAGAGCTCATGACCCTGCGCACCGTCGTCATCGTCGATGACCACGCCATGTTCCGCACGGGGGTCCGATCCGAGCTCGGAACCTCGGTCGACGTCGTGGCCGAGGCCGCCGACGTCGACCAGGCCGTCGCGGCCGTCGTGGCTCATCGCCCCGAGGTCGTGCTGCTCGACGTCCACCTTCCCGGGGGCGGGGGGGCCGAGGTGATGCGACGGTTCGCGCTGGCCCAGCGGTCGGCCAACGCCACGACTCCCACCCGGTTCCTCGCCCTCTCGGTGTCCGACGCGGCCGAGGACGTCATCGGCACCATCCGGGCCGGTGCCCGTGGCTACGTGACCAAGACGATCACCGGCCCCGAGCTCGTGGCGGCGATCGAGCGGGTCGCCTCGGGCGACGCCGTGTTCTCGCCCCGGTTGGCGGGTTTCGTCCTCGACGCCTTCGCTGGGACCATCGAGGTCGCCGCCGTCGACGAGGACCTCGACCGGCTCACCGAGCGGGAGCGCGAGGTGATGCGACTGATCGCCCGCGGCTACTCCTACAAGGAGGTGGGTTCGGAGCTGTTCATCTCTATCAAGACCGTCGAGACGCACATGTCCTCCGTGCTGCGGAAGCTGCAGCTGTCCTCGCGCCACGAGCTGACCCGGTGGGCCTCGGACCGACGACTCCTCTGAGTGCCGGTCAGGAGCGCGGCAGCAGGCTCGCCCACGCGGGCTGCCACGGCGGGGAGCGCTGGGTCATCTCCCACGCCAGGTCCTCGAGTGAAGGGCCGTCGCCGGCGTGCCGCACCTGGTACCACGACGGCCAGCTGTCGAAGGTGCGGTCGAGGCGCACCATGAAACCGTCCGAGGTCACTCGCGCGAACAACCACGCGCCCGACTCCTCACCGGCCTCCTCCCGGTGGAGGGTGGCGAGCACGTTGCTCAGGGTGCTCACGATCGCGGACGGCAGCCAGGTGTTGGTCCGTGCCGGGGTCAGCCGGTCGCGTCGCACCATCACGGCGTACTCGAAGGGGGTGACCGGCCCGTTGACCCGCGACCAGTGCACCAGCGCGGGAGGACGCTGCATCAGCATCCGGTCGCGCTCGGTGGCGTCCCGCATCTGGCCGTGGATCTGGTCGCGCAGGCGGACACCGACCGATCCACGTGACCGGACGGGAGGGTCCGCGCCGGCCAGCCGGATCAGCTCGACGGCCTCCTCGAGGTGATCCCCGTGGGCGTACGCCGCGAGCGTGTGCGGGGTCGCCCGCCCCGAGCGGACGAGCTTCACGACCCGTGGGTCGACGGTCAGCAGTGGTCGCAGCAGGTGGAGGGCGCCCTCGTCGTGGCACGGGGCGCTGGTGTCCCACTCGTCGTGAGCGTGCCAGGCCAGGAAGGTCGGACGGAGTTCCTCGGTGGCCTCCGAAAGCGCCCAGTCGGGTGCCCCACGGCGGGCGTCAGGCGGGCACGCCGGCGCCTGGGCCGACCGGCCCCAGAGAGCGGCCCGACGGCCGTGGGAGCGCTGCATGCGCAGCCAGGAACCGTCCGCGCAGTCGAGGGTCAGGACCAGCTCGTCCGGATCGAACCGGCAGGACTCGTCGCCCACCGTTCGGTGCAGCGTGCCCAGGACCACCCAGGACCACCAAAGATCCTCGGCATCAGGGAGTTCGTCTGGCTCCACGGTGGCCATTGTGCGTCTTGGAGGCCGCGGACGCCATGGCAGTGCCACGGCAGAACCCGCTTCCGGCGTGCTGGGACCGACTAGGACTACTGGGCCACCTCGGCCAGGGACGCATCGACCAGCCACTCGACGGGTGCGCGGTCGTCGGTGTAGACGTTGCCGCCGGTCAGGCCGGTGGCGAGCCGTTCGGCGGTCTGGTCGGAGACCGTGCGCACCTCACCGGGCACGTCGGCGGCGCGGAGCTGGTCGGCCGGGTCGGCGTCCGAGGTGGTGGCCAGCAGCATCGTGTTGGTGTCGTCGACCGGGTCGCGGAACACCCGGTCGGCGCCGAAGGACTCGCGCAGCGTGGCCGACAGCACCTTCTCGAGCTTGTCGGACTGGGGCGGGTGGCCGACGTTCATCGCGATCGTGCCGCCGGGGGTGAGGTGCTCCTTGACGACGTCGAAGAACTCCTTCGTGGCCAGGTAGAAGGGGATGTAGGGCTGCCGGTAGGCATCGACGAGGATCGCGTCGTACATCGCCTCCTGGGCCTGGAGCCAGGGTCGCGCGTCGGCGGCGTGGGTCTTGATGTTCTTGCCGGTGAGGTCGAAAAGCTCGCGGCCGACCTCGGTGACGTCGGGGTCGATCTCCACCGCGTCGATGACCATGTCGGGGAAGTAGTGCGCGAGCGCCCGGGCCGTCGTACCCGCTGCGCTGCCGAGGATGGCCACCCGCTTGGGGGCGTTCTCGCCGCTGAACGGGAGGACGAGCATCTCGTCCCAGTAGCCGCCGGTGAGCCACCTGCCCTCGCGGTAGACCGAGTGCACGGCCTGGCCCTCGTTGAGCTCGAGGAACCGCACACCGTCGGTGCGCTGGATGACACGGGCGTACTGGTACTCGGTCTCGCGCTCCCAGATCACCTTGCCGTTGGCGGTGGTGGTCTTCGTGGAGCCGACCGGGAGCGCGACCAGCACGGCGATCACGGCTCCGACGACGGCGGCGACGAACCAGGTGCGGCCGAGTGCGGGGATGGCGACCAGGGCGAGGGTGAGGGCGAAGAGCAGGAAGGTGCGCTGGGTGCCGACGAGCGGGATCAGCAGCAGCGAGGCGAGGAAGGTCCCGGTGAGTGACCCGATCGTGCCGATCGCGTAGAGGCGCCCGGAGACCCGGCCGGCGTCGGACACCTGGTCCATCTTCAGGCGCACGGCGTACGGCGAGACCATGCCGAGCAGCAGCACCGGCACCGCGATCAGCACTCCCACACCCAGCAGGGAACCGACGAATAGGCCACCGGACAGCTCGGCGAAGGCCTTGGTGGACTGGCGGAGGAACGGTCCGCTCACGAACGGCACCAGTGCCAGCAACCCAGCGGCCACCACGACGCAGCGCGCCAACCCGCTCATGGTGGGGTTGCGGTCCGCCAGCCGGCCGCCGATGGCGTAGCCGATCGACAGTGCGACCAGCACCGTCGCGATCGTGTTGGCCCACACGATCGTGCTGGCGCCGAACCAGGGAGCCATCAGCCGGGCGGCAGCGATCTCCGCCCCCAGGCTGGCCATGCCGACGCAGAACACGACGACCTCGAGCAGGAATCGGGGTCGGGCCCGAGCATCGACAGTCACGTCGGGAAACCTATCGGGACCGCGGTGAGAGCCGGCCCGGCACGGGCGCCACGGCCTGGTGGGGCCTGTGGACGTGCCGGGGTCCCCGCCGGGTGGTGCTGCGGCGGGGGGCCGGGGCGGGGTGGGTATTGCCCGGGTGGGTGGAGGTTGCGGGGTCGGCGGTCGTCGGAGACGTCGAGGGTGCCGGTGTGGTCG
>JBKJON010000364.1:0-3188 GCA_046595715.1 Marmoricola sp. | reverse complement strand
ATCTCGGACCGACTGTCGGCGAGCTAGGCCTTCTCGACAGGGTCGGTGGCCTGCTGCCACAGGGCCTGCTCCTGCTTGCCCTGGTCCATCTTCTTCTTGGCGAGGGCGGCGCCTGCTGCGGCGAGCGCGATGAGCAGGATCTTCTTCATGGCCTTCTCCTCAAGATAGGTGATCGTGGGCCTGAGAGGACTCGAACCTCTGACCTCTTCCTCATCAGGCAGACCGGGGGATCCTATCTGAGCCTGAACGGGTTGCGTGCTGGGCTCCCCCGGAGCGTGGTGGTCCGATGAAGTTCGGGCCGGTAGTCACTCACCCGGGCATCGACCGATCGCTGCGAACTACGCGAGGCAGTCTCGGGACCATGACTCACGATGTGTCGACCCTGGTGCTTCAGCCTGCGACAGCCTGTGTGTCTCGGGCACGTGGGTTCCGGACCCTGTGGCTTGATCAGACATGCGTCCAGTATGCGGTTGTTCGCGAAGTTCTGGTGCGGCCGAGACGAACGCACTCAGCTCGGCATGTCCGAAAGATCACGGGCATATCCCAGATGAGCGGACGTCCGATCATCTGCGCGAGTGCGTGATCCGCGGGATGAGCGTCCGCATCCCAAACTGGGATGCGTCAGCTATGATCGATCCCATGAGTACTCAAATCGCCGTTCGCCTCCCCGACGAGATGGTGGCCTTCTTGGACCGCATCGTGGCCACCGGCAGGGCTTCCAGCCGGGCCGCGCTCGTCGCGGCCGCGGTGGAGCGGGAGATGCGTCGACAGGCCGCCGAGCAGGACGCCCAGGTCCTGCGTGAGCACGGCCCCGCCGACGACCTGGACGATCTGGTGCAGTGGAGCAGCACCCACCTCGAGGTCGAGGACTGATCGGTGCGTGAGATCTGCTTGGTGCGCCTCGACAAGACTCGGCCAGCACTGGTTTTGACCCGTGAGGCGGCGCGGGCCGCAATGACCAAGGTGACGGTTGCTCCCATCACCACCACCACTAAGGGCTTGTCCAGCGAGGTCATGGTCGGACCCGACAACGGGCTGGATCACGCATGTGTGGTCGCCCTCGACAACGTCATCACCGTCCCGGTGAACCAGCTCGGTCGCACCGTCGGGTACCTCAGCGCCGAACAAGAGGCTCAACTGGCGCGCGCCGTGGTCTTGGCCTACGACCTCGAGCTACCGCTTCTCGAATGACTCGCCGACGTGCTGACAGCGGCATGTCCATAACTCCGCTGTGGGCCGAGGACGGCGCGCCAGCGCCGCCCGCAGGCCGAGCGCCGGCGGGGCCGGCGCCTTGATGCAATAGAGCGGAGTTCGGCAACCGATTGCCCATGCCATGGTTCGCAGCTTCCGAGTCAGTCGTCACGGGACGGGCGCGAGGCAACCGCGCGAGCGGCCGCCGTCAGGGCCTCCGCGGTTACGAAGGCTGCCGGCACGAGGCCACTGCGGTGGCGAACCTGACGAACCGGAACCGCGACCAGGCCAGCACCGCGCAGAACACGTGCACCCCGTCCAGGACACCCCAGTCGATAGGCACCGCACATGGCGAGCTAGCTCGTCACAGAACGGTTCCGTTAGGTGACCGGGAGAACGGCATTTCCCCGCGTGCGGGTCATCGGCCCGTTCGTCCTCACAGTCCAAAGGCACTCTTGAGGTCGGGCGCCGTTGCGCTCTTGCCCAGTGGGGGCACGCCGAGCACCTGGGCGATGTAGCGGGTCAACGAGTAGTGGGTCAGGGGAGAGGTGACGACTTTTTGACGCACCAGAGGGGAGAGCACCGAGGTCAGGACCATGTTGCTGGACTTCCTGTTGTCCTCGTCAGCGGTGACGATGACAACAAGCTTGCCGGTAGTGAAGTCGGAACTGACCAGCACTGGCGCCAGGGTGCTCCGAAGCCAAGCATCGGCCGCCGACAGAGACCCGTCGTGAGCGTCGTGGTCGAGGTTGGGAATCAGGAAGCCCACGTTGGGTAAGGCGTTCCGGCTGGCGTCGTTGGCGAAGGGGGTCAGGGGGAGGTCATGGGCTAGGCATTGGCGTCGAGTGCCGGGAAAGTAGACCCAGGGGTTGTGCCGCACGGCGTACTTCGGGACTCCGTTGGCCCGATCCGGGTAGTCGTAGATATGACAGTTCTTCGGCATGGACTCCGCGTAGGTCGCTGCGGTCCGGCCCGCGTTCAGCGCTTGGTCGAACACCGAGATGGCGGACCCGATCTGTGTCTTGTGGGCCGTCGGCGCCTTGTCGTCGGTGATGCCGAAGGTCGTTCCACCGGCGATGCCGAGGTAGTTCGGCTCGCTGGGGTGGGCCAGAGCCGTCCACTGCGTCGCGTAGCCGTAGATGTTGGAGAGCTTCGCCAGGTAGGGCATGCCGGTGCGCATCTGGGCGTAGGAGTGGTTCTCCTCGATGATGACAAGCACTTTGCTGGGGTGGGCGCTGGTCGCTGCAACGGACAGAGCCACGTGCGTTGTCTTCGGTGCCGGCGGCGGTGGCGTGGCCAAGATGGAGTACTGACTGGTTCCGCATGCGGTCAGGGCCAGGCCCATCAGGATGAGCAGAACTCGTGGGTTCCTGCCGGGGAGCAACTGATGCGTTCGCAGGGTCATGGCTGGTCCTCCGGTAGGCAAGGTCAGTGAGGATCGTCCCATGAACCTGCAAGGAACCTGACTGTGCGTGTGTGCTGCCCCCCATGGGCTCCTGACCCCTGTTCGATGGTGCCTGACCCGCCGGTCTTGGGACCTCGGGCGACGTGGGCGGGCGACGTGGACGCCATCGCGTTGAGCCGTCATCGGTTGTACGAGCTGATTCGCTCGGGAGAGCTGTCGACGGTGAAGATCGGGAACCTTCGGCGGGTCCCGGTGCGGTCGATGGTGGCCTACGTCGACGGTCTGTTGCTCCAGGTCGGTCGGGACGATGACCACGCGGCGTGAGCGTGGCGAGGGCGGGTTGCACTGGTCGGAGAGCAGGCAGCGGTGGATCGCCACGGTCACGATCGGGTTCGACGTGCACGGGAAGCGGCTCACGCGACGGGTCAGCTCGAAGACGAAGACTGAGGCCAAGGAGTCGCTCCGACAATGGTGCGCGAGCTCGACGAGGGCACCGGCACCTGGTCGCAGGTCACGGTCAAGGAGGCGGTCGACGGCTGGCTGCGGGACGGGCTGCACGGTCGGAGTGCGGGAACGGTGAAGACGTGCCGGC
>JBKJON010000242.1:0-9149 GCA_046595715.1 Marmoricola sp. | reverse complement strand
GACGACCCCGTCGAAGCCGACGCCCTCGAGGAACGCCAGGGCCGTGGTGACAGCATCCTGGCCGATCATCGCGTCGACGACGAAGAGCACCTCGTCGGGGTTGACGGCGTCGCGGATGTCCGCGGCCTGCTTCATCAGCTCCTGGTCGATGCCCAGGCGGCCCGCGGTGTCGACGATGACCACGTCGTGCAGTGTCCGTCGAGCCTCCTCGATGCCGTTGCGGGCCACCGAGACGGGATCGCCGACGCCGTTGCCAGGCTCCGGGGCGAAGACGGTGACGCCGGCGCGCTCACCGTTGACCTGGAGCTGCTTGACCGCGTTGGGGCGCTGGAGGTCCGCGGCGACGAGCATCGGGCTCTTGCCCTGCTCCTTGAGCCACAGCGCCAGCTTCGCCGCGAGCGTGGTCTTGCCCGCGCCCTGGAGGCCGGCGAGCATGATCACGGTGGGCGGGTTCTTCGCGACCCGCAGGCGCCGGGTCTCGCCACCGAGGATCCCGACGAGCTCCTCGTTGACGATCTTGATGACCTGCTGGGCCGGGTTCAGCGCCGCGCTGACCTCGGTCCCGCGCGCACGTTCCTTGACGGCTGCGACGAAGTCCTTGACCACGGGCAGGGCGACATCGGCCTCGAGCAGGGCGAGGCGGATCTCGCGCCCCGTCGCGTCGATGTCGGCCTCGGAGAGCTTCCCCTTGCCGCGGAGGTTCTTGAAAGTGTCTGAAAGACGATCAGAGAGCGTGGCGAACACGTGTGTTGTTCCTCAGGGGCCGATGGTCAGAGCCAGTCCCCAAGGTTAGCCGCACCCGCTCCGGACCCCTCATCGCGGAGCGAACGTGTCCACCAGCGCCTGTCGCACCGCGTGCGCCGCCGAGGCGGCCCGCTCCTCGGAGAGCGCACCCGCGGAGGCCTCCTGCACGTAGAACACGTCGACCGCCTGCGGGCCCAGTGTCGAGACGTGCGCCGACTTCACCGAGACGTCGATGCCCGCCAGCGCCGAGCAGACGGTGTACATCAGCCCCGGCCGGTCGGCGGAGCGCACCTCGATGACCGTGGCTCGTGGCGAGGCGTCCGGGCGTACGGCGACGGTCGGCTCCAGCTTGACCGGTTTGACCCGGCGCAGCTTGTCTCCGGCATCGATGCGGCCGTCGACGATCGCCTCCATCCGCTGGCGCAGCAGGATGTCGTCCAGGCCGGTCTCGGCGACGTCCCAGACCGAGACCCCGTAGCCGTCCTGGGTCCAGGCCCGGGCGGCCCGGACCGAGACCCTCTGGAGCGCCAGCGTCGCCGCGGCGTCGGCGAGCAGGCCGACCCGGTCGCCGGAGACGACCTGGACCCGTGACCCGTCCGACGAGTCGGTGGCGATCACCGAGACGCTGCGGGGGTCGGCCCGCACCCGGGCGGGGATCTCGATGTCCATGTCCTCGTCCCTGGGGACGGGCTCGTCGTCGAGGGCGGCGGCCGAGCGGCGTACGAGGCTGCGGACCAGCGACTCGCGCCAACGGGTCCACGCCTTCTCCGAGGTGGCCCTGGCGTCGGCCTCGGTCAGGGCCGCCAACAGCTCGAGCTCCTCGCGGTCGGCCACCTTGGCCGTCACGAGCTCGATCGTTGACGGGTCGTCGGGATCGCGGGTGGTGGCGGTCTCCGGCAGCAGCAGGTGCCAGCGGACGAGCGCGAAGATCAGGTCGGCCTCGCGCTGGTCGAAGCCGATCCGTACGGCGATCTCACGGGCGATCGGGGCACCGGCCACACAGTGCTCGGTCAGCTGCCCCTTGCCGATGTCGTGCAGGAGGGCGGCCACCATCAGCACGTCTGGCCGGCCCACGCGGCGGATCATGGTGGAGGCCTCGGTGCAGGTCTCCACCAAGTGCCGGTCGACGGTGAAGCGGTGCACCACCGAGGCGTGCGGCAGCAGCCGCACGCGTTCCCACTCGGGGAGGATGAGCTCGAGGGCCCCGGTCTCGTCCAGCGTCTCCCAGACGGCGATCAGCCCCGGCCCCGCTGCCAGCAGCCGCACGAACAGGTCGCGCGCACCCACGGGCCACGGGTCGGACAACGGCGCGCTCTCACGCACCAGCCGGGCCGTCGTGGTGGGGGCCAGCACCAGGTCCCGCTCGGCAGCCTCAGCCGCCGCCCGCAGGAGCAGGAGCGGGTCCCCGGCCGGCTTGGCCCCACGGTCGAGCACCACCTCCTCGTAGGAGACGGCGATCCCGGGAGCGATCGGATCCAGGCGTGGCCGACGCTGCCCGGTCGGGTGAGGCTGGCGCTGGACAGCCTCCGCCCGCCGCCAGGCCAGACGTGAGAGGTGTGTCAGGCGGCGGGCAATCGTGCGCGTGTGCACCTGGGCCGCGTTGCCGTCAGCCAGGCCGAGCTCGGAGGCGATGTCCTCCCAGAACTCCTGGGCCACCCGGTCGGTGCCCCGTCCCGCGACGCGGTGCAGGGCGTCGCGCACGTCGAGCAGAGCCACTCGGCTGCGTTCCAGCTCACCGTGGGGGACGTCGACCAGCCAGCTGGCCACCAGTGCCTTGAGAACGGTCGCGTCACGCAGCCCTCCGACGGACTCCTTGAGGTCCGGCACGGAGGCGTGCGCCAGCTCCCCGCTCTTGCGTCCGCGTGCGGAGACCAGCTCGTGCAGCTCCTTGAGCCGGTTGCGCGCGTCGCGGCGCCACTGGGTGAGGACGGCCGTGCGCAGGCGCAGGGTCAGGTTCGGGTCACCCGCGAGGTGGCGGGCGTCCAGCATCCCGGTGGCCACCCGGAGGTCGGCGCCCGACTGCTCGAGGACCTCCTCGACGGATCGCACCGAGTGGTCGATGTTCGCGCCGGAGTCCCAGAGCGGGTACCAGATCTGGCCGGCCCACTCGCCCGTCTCGACGGCGGCGTCGTGGACGAGCACGACGTCGAGGTCGCTGAACGGGGCCAGCTCCTGACGCCCGTACCCGCCCACCGCGACCAGCGCGACGCCGACGTCCGGGCAGCCCGCGTCGGCGAAAGCCTTGACGCACAGCTCGTCGGCCGTACGGGTGCGTTCCGCACGCTCGGCTGCGGTCACGACCCTCAGACTGCCGACTGGTCGCGGTCGCCGGTACGCACGCGCACCACGCTCTCGACCGGCGAGACCCAGACCTTGCCGTCACCGATACGCCCGGTCGCGGCGGCGCCGACGATGGCCTCGGTGACGGCCTCGACGTCGGCGTCGTCGAGCACGACCTCCAGGCGGACCTTGGGCACCAGCGCCACGTCGTACTCCGCACCGCGGTAGACCTCGGTGTGGCCCTTCTGGCGCCCGTAGCCGCTGACCTCGCTCACGGTCATGCCGGTCACACCGACCCCCTCGAGGGCGGCGCGGACCTCTTCCCACTTGTGTGGCTTGATCACTGCAGTGACTATCTTCATGGCCCCAGCCTCTCAGTCGTGGGTGCGGGTGGTCCGAACCAGGCGCTGGTGGTGCATCCACCGAGGCGCAGCGCCGGGACGTGCACTGCGGGCACGACCCACATGTCAGTCATGTGGAACGCACCCGCAGTGGATGTCAGTGCCGTGTCACCGCCTCCGAGCGGGTCAGATGGCCGCCTCGTCGCGGTCGCCGGTACGGACCCGGACCACGCTCTCGACCGGAGAGACCCAGACCTTGCCGTCACCGATGCGGCCGGTCTGCGCCGCCTTGACGACGATGCCGGCCACGTCATCGACGTCTCCGTCGTCGACGTCGATCTCGATGCGGATCTTGGGCACCAGGGCGATGTCGTACTCCGCACCGCGGTAGACCTCGGTGTGACCCTTCTGCCGCCCGTACCCGCTGACCTCGCTCACGGTCATGCCGGTCACGCCGAACGCCTCCAGGGCTGCCCGGACCTCTTCCCACTTGTGCGGCTTGATGACTGCTGTCACGAGCTTCATGCGTTGACTCCTCTCGCTTCGGCGGACGCCTGGGCAACTGCCCCGGTCGAGATCCCGTGGCCACCACCGCCCAGCGAGGCGAAGTCGTAGGCCGACTCACCGTGCTGCGCGAGGTCGATGCCGTCGTTGACCTCGTCCTCCTCGGAGATCCGCCAGCCCATCGTGTACTTGATGGCGAAACCGATGATCGCGGTGGCCACACCGGACCAGGCGATGGCGATGAGGGCCCCCAGCGTCTGGTCACCCAGGGAGCCGAAGCCTCCGCCGTAGAACAGGCCGTCGATGCCGCCCGCACCGGCTGAGGTCGAGAACAGGCCGATCAGGACGGTGCCAACGATGCCCCCGACGAGGTGGACACCCACCACGTCGAGCGAGTCGTCGAGATTGAACCTGAACTTGAGTCCTACGGCCCATGCGCAGGCCGCGCCGGCGATCACACCGATGGCGATGGCTCCGACGATGTCGACGGCGCCACAGGCCGGGGTGATCGCGACCAGACCAGCGACGATGCCGGAGGCAGCACCCAGGGTCGTGGCCTTGCCGTGCATCATCCGCTCCATGACCAACCAGGCCAGCATGGCCGCCATGGTGGCGATGGTGGTGTTGGTGAAGGTGCGGCCGGTCTCGCTGTAGAACTGCGCGAGGAAGGCGTCGGGGTTGTCGTCGAAGGTGGTGCTGAAGACGATCGAGCCCACGTTGAAGCCGTACCAGCCCACCCAGAGCATGCCGGCGCCGATCATGGTCAGCGGCAGGCTGTGCGGGCGCATCGGGTCGCGCTGGAAGCCCACGCGCTTGCCGATGATCAGGGCGAGCACCAGGCCGGCCACACCGGCGTTGATGTGCACCGCGGTGCCACCGGCGTAGTCCTGGGCGCCGATCTTGCCGCCGATGAGACCACCCCCGAAGACCATGTGGGCCAGCGGGAAGTAGGACAGCGTGACCCAGAGGGGCAGGAACACGACCCAGGCAGACAGCTTGACCCGGTCCGCGATCGCACCGCTGATGAGCGCGGCGGTGATCACCGCGAAGGTCAGCTGGAACATCACGTAGATGTAGTTGTCGGGCGTGACGTCCTTGAGGCCGAACAGGGTGAACGGGTTGGCGAAGAGCTTGCCGTCACCGCTGAACCCGTCGCTGAAGGACATCGACCAGCCCCACAGGACGTAGACGATGCCGACGATGCCCATCGAGATGTAGGACATCATCATCATGTTGAGCACGGACTTGGCGCGCGTCATGCCGCCGTAGAACAACGCCAGGGCGGGCGTCGTCATCATGAGGACCAGCGCGGTCGCGACGATCATCCACGCGTAGTAGCCATCCATGGAACCTCCAGAGGTGAGAACTCAGCGGGACCGCGCGCATCAGCGACGACGCTGTCGAGCGTCGCGGGGCCCCAGTGGGCGTTACTGTGCAAGTTCCAGGTTTCAGCGGTCTGCGACGCGTGTTTCCACCGCGTCACACATCCGGGAGTTGTGTTACGCGCAGGTGAAATGCCCCCATTTCGGAAAAGTCGTACGCGTGCCCGGCGGCGAACCTATGCTCGACACTGTGGAAGCCAGCACCATGGGGGCGGGGGCTGCTGTGAGCAACCCACCTGTTCCAGACGTACGCCGCAAGCGCGGCCGCCCTCGCGATCCCGAGGCGGACGGACGCATCCTCGCGGCCGCTTCGGCGTTGATCCTGATGCGTGGCTTCGACAGCATGACCGTCGACGAGGTGGCCACCAACGCCGGTGTCGGCAAGGCCACGGTCTATCGCCGCTGGGCCCGCAAGGAGGACCTGGCCGTGGCGGCCATGGAGCAGCTCTACCGCGACGAGATGCCGACGCCGGACACCGGCTCCATCCGTGGGGACATGCGCGCGATGTACGCCTCCGTGCTGACCTTCATCAACTCCCCCAACGGCACCGGCTACATCCGGACCACGATCAAGGAGTCGATGCGCGACGAGCGCATCGCGACGCTCTACCGCGAGGCGGCGGGGCGCTCGGAGAAGAACGGCGAGGCGATGTTCGAACGCGCCATCGCCCGGGGCGAGGTCCGACCCGACCTCCACGTGGGGGCGGCGGTGCAGCTCATCGGCGGCATCATCGCCATGCGTGCGATCACAGGTCAGGCCATGCCGGCGATGGACGAGCTCGACCAGCTCGTCGAACTCGCGCTCGTGGGCATCTGCACCTGAGGACGTCCGCCTGACCCTCGGCCTCGAACCTGGTCGCTTCCTCGGGGCCTGAGTCCGCCCAGTGACCTGACCAGTGACCTGACGGGGCCCGGGACGGGCTCAGCCCTGGTCGAGCAGGGCGTCAACGAACGTCTCGGGGTCGAAGGGCGCCAGGTCGTCGGCACCCTCCCCCACCCCGACGAGCTTCACCGGGACGCCCAGCTCACGCTGGACGGCCACGACGATGCCGCCCTTGGCGGAGCCGTCGAGCTTGGTGAGCACGATGCCGGTCACGTCGACGATGTCGCGGAACACCCTGGCCTGCACGAGACCGTTCTGACCGGTGGTGGCGTCGAGCACCAGCAGCACCTCGCTGACCGGCGCCTGTTTCTCCACCACGCGCTTGACCTTGCCGAGCTCGTCCATCAGCCCGGCCTTGTTCTGCAGCCGGCCGGCGGTGTCGATGAGCACCACGTCGACGCCGCGCTCGACCCCGGCGCGGACCGACTCGAAGGCCACGCTCGCGGGGTCGCTGCCCTCGGGGCCGGTGACCACGTCGACCCCGACGCGCTCGCCCCAGGTGCTCAGCTGCTCGGTGGCCGCGGCCCGGAAGGTGTCGGCCGCGCCGAGCACGACCGTCTTGTCCTCCGCGACGAGGACGCGCGCGAGCTTGCCGACCGAGGTGGTCTTGCCCGCGCCGTTGACGCCGACGACCAGCACCACGGAGGGCTTCCCGCCACTCGGGGTGGTGGCCAGGGTGCGGTCCATCGCGGGGTCGACCAGGGACAAGAGCTCTTCTCGCAGGATGGTCGCGGCGTCGGAGGGCTTCACGCCCTCGACGCGCATCCGCGTGCGCAGCCGCTCCACCAGCTGCTGGGTCGGCGCGACCCCCACGTCGGCGGTGATCAGGGTGTCCTCGATCTCCTCCCAGGTGTCCTCGTCGAGACGGTCACGCGACAGGAGCAGCAGCAGTCCGCGGCCCAGGCCCCCCTGGGAGCGGGATAGCCGCTGGCGCAGGCGGACCAGCCGGCCCGCCGTACCCTCCGGGCGCTCGAGGGTCGTGACCGGCGCCTGCGGCTCGGGGGGCGCCTCCGGCGGGCGTTCCTCGGTGATCGTTCCGGTGGGCGCCACCGGCGGCAGGTCACGTCGGGGAGGCTGCTTGCGTCCGTTGAGGAAGGCGACCAGCCCGACGACGAGGCCGACCGCCAGGATCGCTACGACGAGGACTGCGAAGAGGAAGACACTGCTCATGGGGCGATCCAATCAAACCGGGGGCCAGAGGCCCTCTTCCGGGCTCTCAGCGGTGGGAGTCGGTGCCGGAGTCGACGAGGACCCGGTCCTGCTCCGCGCGGTCGAGCGTGGGCAGGGAGTCGACGCCCCAACGCATCGCCTGGCCGAGGCGAGGCGTGAGCGGGGTGTCCTGCCCGCGGTAGGGGTAGGCGGCATAGAGCATGACGGCTGCGCTGAGCACCAGGGCGAGCAGCAGCACGACCACGATGGTTCCCATCAGGGAGCTCCTTCGTCGGGGAAGAGTCGGGCGCGTTTTCTTCGTGGGCATCCTGCTCGCCCGCGACCCCTAGTCAAACACGGATTCGGTCACCCCTTGAGCAGGGGTACGACGGCCTCGCGGATCTGGTCGGGGAGCGGGCTCACCGGTCTGCGGGTGCCGAGGGCGCCGGTGTTGTCGACGTACACGTGCACGAACCGACCTTCAGCAGCGGCCTCAGCGCCCTCGCCCTCAGGGTCCCCCTGGAACAGCCCGATCCGGTAGACGACCGAGGACGTGCCGACCTTGTCGACGACGAGCCCCATGTCGACCGGTGCGGGATAGCCCATTTCGCGGAAGTAGCGGCACCCGACCTCGGCCACGACGCCGATGGCCGGCAACGAGCGGATGTCGACGCCCGTCGCCTCCGCGAGGTGCACGTTGACCGCGGTGTCGATCAGCTCGAAGTAGCGCGCGTTGTTCATGTGGCCGTAGACGTCGTCGTCCGCCCATCGGGTGGTCGCCTGCCTCCAGACGACGTAGTCCTCTCGCCGCGGTGCGGCCCGTCTGGGTGGCTGGCTCTCGCTCTCAGGTCTCACACCTGCACAGTCTGCCCGCTCATCACCGGCTCCCGTGTGCGCACCCACGCTCATCAGCACGTGACCGCCCAGGCGCTGACCCCTCCGATCAGGGCCGCGCCCATGATGTCGTCTCAGTGGCCGATCTCGGGCCGCTCGGGGGTGAACAACGAGCTGTCGGTGCCCGTCGTCATGAGCACTCCGCAGGCGCCCGCCAGCAGCAGTCGGCCGGCCACGAGCGGTCGGACGGCGACCTCGCGGATCAGCGGAGCCGCACCGCCGTGGAGCGGGGCCAAGAAGACCACCGGGAACACGAGCCCGAAGGCCTCACCGGTGATGTCGAGACAGGACCGGGATGAGCTCGGCGCAGACCGGGGCGCCGAGCAGGACTGCCACGACGCCGATGGAGCGCGTACGACGTGGGGCCAGATCCGTCATCGCTCACCACTGGAGCGAGCGCTCCATCATCCCGGGCGATGCACTCAGGCGGACTGCTGCTCGCGCAGGCGCTGGCTGATCACCGCGGAGACGCCGTCGCCCCTCATGGTCACGCCGTAGAGCGCGTCGCCGACCTCCATGGTCCGCTTCTGGTGGGTGATCACGAGCAGCTGGGAGTTCTCGCGCAGCTCCTCGTAGATCTCCAGGAGCCGACCGAGGTTGGTGTCGTCGAGCGCGGCCTCGACCTCGTCGAGAATGTAGAACGGCGACGGCCTGGCCTTGAACAGCGCGACCAGGAAGCACACCGCGACGAGCGATCGCTCACCTCCGGAGAGCAGGGAGAGTCGCTTGACCTTCTTGCCGGCCGGACGTGCCTCGACCTCGATGCCGGTGTTGAGCATGTCGCCGGGACTAGTGAGGACCAGCCGCCCCTCGCCGCCGGGGAACAGGCGGGCGAAGGTGGAGTCGAAGGCCGTCGACACGTCGGCGTAGGCCTCGGTGAAGACCTGCTCCACGCGGGCGTCGACCTCGCGCACGATGTCGAGGAGGTCCTTGCGGGTCCGCTTGAGGTCCTCGAGCTGCTCGGTGAGGAAC
>JBKJON010000106.1:0-4104 GCA_046595715.1 Marmoricola sp. | reverse complement strand
CGCTGGAACTGACGCCTCCCACCCGAGGTACGTGTCGCCTCGATGAGCCCCTCGGCCTCGTAGAAGCGCAACGCCGAAGCGGCGAACCCGCTGCGGGCCGCCACCTCTCCCACACTCAACAGCTCACGTGCGTCCATGAACACTCCACTTGACTTCAAGTTGACTTGAACTTTAACACTGGCTCACATGACCACACGAAACGTTCCACCCACAGCCCTCATCACCGGTGGCTCCTCCGGCCTCGGTCTCGCGCTGGCTCGTTCGCTCGACGAAGCCGGCTGGATCGTCGCCACGGACGCCCGGGACGCAGCCCGCCTCCGGGACGCGCTCGACGGGACGACCGTGCACGGAGTCCCCGGAGACGTGGCCGACGCCGACCACCGCGCCGCCCTCGTCGAGCTGGCGACCGAGCTGGGTGGGCTCGACCTGCTCGTCCTCGGCTCGAGCACCCTCGGCCCCCTGCCGCTGCGACCCCTTGCCCAGCTCCTGCCGGAGGAGATCGGCGCGGTCTTTCGCGCGAACGCCGGGGCTCCGGGCTCGTTGATGATCCTCCTGGTCGACCAGCTCCTCAGGCGCGACGGGGTGGTGGTCGGGATCTCTTCGGACGCCGCGGTCCAGCACTACGAGACCTGGGGGGCGTACGGCGCCTCCAAGGCTGCCCTCGACCACCTCGTGCTCACCTTCGGCGCGGAGACCGGCCTGACGACGTACGCCGTCGACCCGGGCGACATGCGCACCCCCATGCAGCAGGACGCCTTCCCCGACGAGGACATCTCCGACCGCCCCCTGCCGGAGACCGTCGTACCGAGGCTGATGGCCCTGCTGGAGCAGCGGCCGCAGGCGGGCCGCTACCTGGCGATCGAGGTCGCGCCGTCCGCGACGAAGCAGGAGTCGCTGACCCCATGACGACCTTGTCCGAGCGCTCTGGAGTCCGGTTCCGCGTGCCCGACGAATCCACCGCCCCCGCACCCCCGGAGCTCCGCGGTTCCTCACGCGACGACGTACGCCTGCTCGTCGCCCGTCCGGACCGGCTGGAGCACCATGCCTTCCAGGACCTCGCCGACCTGCTGGAACCCGGGGACCTCGTGGTGGTGAACAACTCTGCCACCGTCAACGGTGAGATCGACGCCGTCCGCGGGTCTCGTCCGATCGTCCTGCACGCGGCCCGCCAGGTCGACGCCGAGACCTGGGTGGTGGAGCTGCGGACCGCCCCCGACGCCTCCGCGCCGATCCTCGACGCAGGGGCCGGCGAGATCCTCGGGGTCGGCGAGATGCCGCTGACGCTGCTCGAGCCCTACCCTCACGAGCGCTCGTCCCCCACCGGCTCCGGCAACCGGCTGTGGCGCGCCCGGGTCGAGGGTGATCTCCGCACCTACCTGGACCGGCACGGTCGGCCCATCGCCTACGGCTACCTGGACCGCCGCTACCCGCTGGCCGCCTACCAGTCGGTCTTCGCCAGGCTGCCGGGCAGCGCCGAGATGGCGTCTGCCGGGCGGCCCTTCACCGACGGGCAGGTGACCCGGCTGGTCTCCCGCGGCGTCGCCGTCGCCCCGATCACCCTGCACACCGGGATCTCCTCCCAGGAGGCCGGCGAGGGTCCGCAGCCCGAGTGGTACCACGTCCCCGCACATACCGCCCGGCTCGCGGCGCTCACCAGGGCCAGCGGTGGCCGGGTCGTCGCCACCGGTACGACGGTGACGCGCGCCCTCGAGTCCGCCGTCCTCGACGGCACGCTCCAGGAGTCGTGGGGCTGGACGGACCGGGTCGTCACACCGGCCCACCCCGCCGTCGTCGTCAACGGGCTCATCACCGGCTGGCACGACGCCCAGGCCTCGCACCTGTTGCTGGTCGAGGCCATCGCCGGCACCACGCTCGCGCAGGCGGCGTACGACGGCGCCCTCGCCGAGGGCTACCGCTGGCACGAGTTCGGCGACTCCGCCCTGTTCCTGCCCTGACGTGGCGGGACGTCAGGCGTACTGCGGGTGCTCCCCGGTGACCAGGAAGACGACGCGCCGGGCGATCGAGACGGCGTGGTCGGCGATGCGCTCGTAGTAGCGACCCAGCAGGGCGATGTCGACGGCGGGCTCGACGCCGTAGGTCCAGTCGGAGCCCAGCAGCTCGCGGAAGGAGTTGCGGCGCAGCTTGTCCATCTCCTGGTCCGCCTCCTCGAGCTCTACCGCAGCGGCCACGTCGGAGTTGGCGATGATGTGCTCGACCTTGCCGATCATGACCTCGGCGACGGCGGCCATGCGCGCGATCATCGGCACCACCTGGTCGGGTACGGCGACCTCTGGAACCCTCAGGCGGGCGATCTTGGCGATGTGTACGGCGAGGTCGCCCATGCGCTCGAACTCGCTGACCATCCGCAGCGAGGCGACGAGCATCCGCAGGTCGCCGGCGACCGGGTTCTGCAGCGAGAGCAGCTCGAAGCTGTGCTCCTCGAGCTTGATCCGCAGGGCGTCGACCTCGGCGTCGGCGCTGATCACCTTCTCGGCGCGGAGGGCGTCACCCTCGAGCAGCGCCGCCGTACCCTCGGCGACGGCTTCTCGCACGAGGCGTGCCATCCTCACGAGGTCGTCGCGGATCGAGTCGAGCTGGTCTGTGTAGGCGTCGCGCATGACTTCAACCTACGCACACCAGGTGAAGCGTTGGCTTCTTTGCGTGAACCAGAGGTGAACAGCCACCCAAGCATGGATCCAGAAGCGGAACCCTGGGTGAAACCCTGCGTACGATCGATGCTGTGAGCCCGACCGCCCAGGCCCTTCTCTTTGCGCTGCTCGGAGCAGTGCTCGGAGGCGGCGCCGTCCTCGCCTTCAGGGTCAGTGAGCGCCAGATGCGCCCCGCTGCCCTCCTCGAGCCGGAGCTGCCCCCTGGAGTGGCCGCGGTGCTCTCCGTCCTCCGCAGCAGCGCGCTCGTGGTCGACGCCGGCGACGCCGTGCTCAAGGCCTCGGCCCCCGCGATCGCGATGGGGATCGTCAGCGGCAACAAGATCACCGAGCGTGAGCTGGCCGACCTGGTGCGGCAGGTACGCCGCGACGGCCAGATCCGGGAGACCGAGCTGGTCATGCAGCGCCCGGGGATGCCGCCCCGCCACGTCACCGCCCGGGTGGCACCGCTGAGCTCGAAGCTCGTGCTCGCCCTCGTCGAGGACCGCACCCGCGAACGCAGGGTCGAGTCGATCCGCCGTGACTTCGTGGCCAACGTCAGCCACGAGCTCAAGACCCCCGTCGGCGCGATCAAGCTGCTCTCCGACGCGGTCATCGAGGCCGCCGACGATCCCGAGGCCGTGCAGCGCTTCGCCGGCCGGATGCACACCGAGAGCGAGCGGCTGACCCGCCTGGTGCAGCAGATCATCGAGCTTTCCCGCCTCCAGGGCGACGATCCGCTCGACGAGCCCGTCGCTGTCGAGGCCGACAAGATCATCGCCCGCTCGATCGACGAGAGCGTCACCGATGCCTCGGCGCGCAACATCGAGCTGGTGCAGAACGGCACCCACGGGTTGGTGCTCCTCGGCAACCGCGAGCAGGTCGCCGTCGCCGTGAGCAACCTGGTGGCCAACGCGGTCGCCTACTCCCCCGAGGGCTCGACGGTGGTGGTCTCGGCCGGCGCCGACGGGCAGGCCGTGAACATCAGCGTCACCGACCGCGGCATCGGCATCCCGGCCAAGGAGCTCGACCGCATCTTCGAGCGCTTCTACCGCGTCGACCCGGCGCGGCACCGGTCCACCGGGGGCACGGGCCTCGGTCTCTCCGTCGTCAAGCACGTCGCGGCCTCCCACGGCGGCGAGGTGAAGGTCTGGTCGGTCGAGGGTCAGGGCTCGACGTTCACACTGACGCTGCCTCGCAAGCCCGGCCCTCTTCCTGGCGCCGGCCACCAGCACACCGAAAAGGACACCGCATGACGCGCGTACTGGTCGTCGAGGACGAGGAGAGCTACAGCGACGCCCTCGCCTACATGCTGCGCAAGGAGGGCTTCGAGGTGGCCATCGCCGCCACCGGTCCTGATGCGCTTGCCGAGTTCGACCGGGCAGGCGCCGACATCGTGCTGCTCGACCTGATGCTGCCTGGGCTGCCCGGCACCGAGGTGTGCCGGCGGATCCGACAG
>JBKJON010000100.1:0-4260 GCA_046595715.1 Marmoricola sp. | reverse complement strand
GGTGGGTCTCTCGGCCCGACGGTGCCCCTTTCCCGAGGTTCGCGCAACGACAGGCGCTGGCCTGTGGCTACGTTCTGCCCGGTGGTTACCCATGCGTATTCCCGTCGGTGGTCGGTGTGAGGCGAGCCGCAACGGTAACGGGAAGGTCACGACATGCGAAATTCCCCGCGAGTGAGGCGGCAGTGAACTAGGTCCACCCGACCCTGCGAACGGGTCCGCCGGGTGCTCCTCGGCACCCGCGAGCCCGGTCCCGGGACGGATGCCGTGAGGCACCTGGAGCGATAGCGGATAGCCTGCAGGCATGTTGCGCATCGTGGTGGCCAAGCCAGGGCTCGACGGCCATGACCGGGGAGCCAAGGTGGTGGCGCGCGCGCTGCGAGACGCGGGCCACGAGGTCATCTACACCGGCCTGCACCAGACGCCGGAGCAGATCGTCGAGACGGCCATCCAGGAGGACGCCGACCTGATCGGGCTCTCGGTGCTCTCGGGCGCCCACATGACCCTGTTCCGCAAGCTGGTCGCGCTGCTCGCGGAGCGTGATGCGTCCGACATCGTGGTCTTCGGTGGTGGCATCGTCCCGGAGGAGGACGTGGCTCCGCTCGAGGAGATCGGGGTGGCCAAGATCTTCACGCCCGGCGCCACGACCGGTGAGATCACCAGCTGGGTGGAGCAGCACTTCGCCGAGCAGGATTCCTAGAGGGCACCACGGCCGGCGCTCCTAGAACGCCAGCGCCGAAACCAGCGGCAGCTCGAGCCGGCCGGGAGCGGCCGGGCTCGTGGTCACGGTGACGGGCTGGGCCACGGCGTTGTTCGCATAGCCCAGGTCGCCTCCGGCGACCACGAGGCGGATCCGGTGGCCGGCTGCGAAGCGCTGGGTGACCCCGGGGAGCTCGATCGTGACCGGCCTGGTCACGTCCTTGATCCGCACCGGTGAGATCAGCCGGTGCTGGAGCATCTGGGTGCCGTCGGGCGCCACGTCGTAGAGCTTGGCGAACAAGGTGAGCTTGCCGGCCGCTCCACCGGCCTGCGCGGCCGCGGCGACCGGTGCCTGGATGCTGACCGTCAGCCTCGGGGAGCCCACGAGCACGGCGTCCTGGCGCAGGGCCGGTGAGGTGTACGACGCGAACGTCCCGGGTGCGTCGGTGACCGGCAGGTTCACGGCGCTGCCCTCGAGCCCCGAGGTCTCGGAGTACGACGTCCCGGCGGGTGTGACCGCGAACGGGCTGCTGCCGAGCAGCACTGTCCGGCCGCTGGTCAGGGCGCCGGTCCCGGAGAGGCGCAGGGTCGCGGTGGGGGAACCGGTGAACGAGGTCGAGGAGGCGTAGGCCCTGTCGACCGCGGTCCCTGCCCGTGCGGCGCTGGTGTCGTAGGAGACCCAGTCGCGGAAGTACTCGAACCGCGGTCCGGCGCTCGCGGCTGAGTCGCCGCGCACGTAGCGGTCCATCCAGCTGATCCAGCGACGGCCCTGGTGGCTGCCGTCGACCCCCCGGGAGAGGTCGAGGTCGCCCGCGGCGTTCGCGCCGGAGTGTCCGCCCGAGAACCAGGACATCCGGGTCTCGGTGCCCTGCGCCTTGAGTGCCTGGTACGTCGCCACGGCCTCCTGGAGGTTGAACAGGGTGTCGTGCTGGCCCTGCACGAGCAGGGTCGGGACCTTGATCTTCTTGACGTAGCTCGCGACCGAGGCGTGCCGGGCCAGCCCCAGCGTCGCCTCGTCGGGGTAGCCGAGCGTGTTCAGCTGGGCGGCGGCCGCGCAGGCCTGGTCGCGAAAGTTGGGGCAGCCGACGTTGCGTGCCGGGTCGGTCTGGGTGTTCTGGAGACCGGAGAGGATGCCGACCCCGAAGAAGAGGTCGACCCACTCCTTCTTGGCCACACCGGGGGTCGCGTAGGTGACGCCCTGGCCGATGTCCCTGACCGGGTCCGTGTTGTTCGGAGCGAGCGAGTAGGAGAGGTCGTTCCAGGTGATCATCGGGATGATCGCATCGCTGCGCGGGTCCTGTCCGGCCACCGCGAACTGGATCTGGCCGCCGTAGGAGCCGCCGATCATGCCGACCTTCGGGTCTGGACCCCGCGAGGTGGGGGTCGAGCTCACGTAGTCGATCCTCTGCCGGCGCCCGGTGCCGTCGTCGAGGGTGTAGGCGCGGGTGCCGGCGAGCACGTCGACCAGCTGCTGGCCGGCCTTGCCGTCGTAGTCGGGGTCGTCGAGCGCGATCTTGCAGTCCGAGCCGCCGAAGCCGAGGCCGGAGTAGGAGATGACCACGTAGCCGGCCTTCGCGAAGGCGCTGGCGCCGGCGACCTGTCCCTCGTCGTCCTTGGCGCCCCCGAACCCGTTGGTGGTCAGGATGGCCGGGGCCGGGTGGGCCTTGCTGACGCCGGCCGGCTGGTACTTGTCCGCCTTGACGGTGCAGGGGATGTCGTGGTGGGGACCGACCAGCGTCTCGACGGTGATGGCCGTCCTGGTGAAGGCCTGATCGTGGCCGGTGGGGGTGATGCCGGTGGCGTCGGCGCTCGTCGGCGTACCGAGGACGGAGAGCCCTGTGAGACCGGTGAGCAGGGCGGCGGAGGCGAGGGCTGCTGGTCGAGGCATGCCCCCACAACGACCGGGGGCCGCTCAGGACACGTGCCGGTCGTCTCAGGAGTGGTGGCGCACGAACCCAACCACCACCGGGGCCACCTTCGCTGGTCGTCCGACAGGCCGCGGACCTGCAGCACGACAGCAGACCTGACTCGGCGTGACCTGCGTCTCAATGCGCTCCAGCCGGGAACCCTACGTGGCAGCGCGCGGCGTTTCAGGTCTATGGTCGGGCGGAGCGGACACCGGCTGGCTCTGGACGTCCCCGAACTTATTGTTCGTAACCAACGAATGCCACAAAGGAGCGGGTGACCCGTGGACCTGATGGAATACCAAGCGAAGGAACTCTTCGCCAAGCATGGTGTGCCGGTGACACTCGGCCGGACCGTCGAGACCGCCGCCGAGGCCAAGGCTGCCGCCGAGGAGCTCGGTGGCGTCGTGGTCGTCAAGGCACAGGTCAAGGCCGGTGGACGCGGCAAGGCCGGCGGCGTGAAGGTCGCCAAGACCCCCGAGGAGGCCGAGGCGCACGCCTCGAACATCCTCGGGATGGAGATCAAGGGCCTCACCGTCAACCGGGTCTCGATCGTGCCGGCGGCCACCATCGAGGACGAGTACTACTTCTCCTTCCTGCTGGACCGGTCCAACCGCTCCTACCTGTGTATCGCCTCGGTGGAGGGTGGTGTGGAGATCGAGGAGGTCGCCAAGACCAACCCCGACGCCGTCAAGAAGATCGCGATCAACGCCGGTCAGGGTGTCGACGCCGCCAAGGCGGCCGAGATCGTCGAGGAGACCGGATTCCCGGCCGAGCTCAAGGACCAGGCCATCGAGCTGGTCCAGACGCTGTGGAAGGTCTTCGTCGACGAGGACGCCACGCTGGTCGAGATCAACCCGCTGGCCCGGCTGGCCGGCGACAAGCTCGAGGCGCTCGACGGCAAGGTCTCGCTCGACGAGAACGCCGAGTTCCGCCACGAGGACCACGCCGCGTTCGAGGACAAGGACGCGGCCGACCCGCTGGAGGCCAAGGCCAAGGCGAAAGGTCTCAACTACGTCAAGCTCGACGGCTCCGTCGGCATCATCGGCAACGGCGCGGGTCTCGTCATGAGCACCCTCGACGTGATCCAGCAGGCGGGCGGCAAGCCGGCGAACTTCCTCGACGTGGGAGGTGGCGCGACCGCCGACGAGATCGTGGCGAGCCTCGAGATCATCCTCTCCGACGAGAAGGTGCGCTCGATCCTCTTCAACATCTTCGGTGGCATCACCCGCTGCACCGAGGTGGCCAAGGGCATCATCACCGCGCTCGAGCAGCTCGACGTGAAGGTGCCGATCGTGGTGCGCCTCGACGGCACGGCGAGCGAGGAAGGCCTGCAGATGCTCGCCGACGCGAACCTGTCGAACGTCACCGTCGCCGACACGATGCTGGGCGCGGCGGCCGAGGCCGTGCGGCTTGCGGCCAGGACGGAGACGACTGCGTAGCAGTCGATCGCACGTTCGCACCAACCGAAGATTCAAAGGAGTACCACAACATGGGCGTTCTCGTTGGCAAGGACACGCGCCTCGTCGTCTCGGGCATCACCGGACGCGAGGGCTCGTTCCACGCACTGAACAACCGCAAGTACGGCACCAACGTGGTCGCCGGCGTCACCCCCGGCAAGGGCGGACAGGACGTCGAGGGCATCCCGGTGTTCAACACG
>JBKJON010000556.1:0-4088 GCA_046595715.1 Marmoricola sp. | reverse complement strand
CCCGACACCGCGGACCGAGTGGAGGTACCTCGGCTCGGCCGCCGACTCCCCGAGCTTGCGGCGAAGCCAGGACAGGTGCACGTCGACGGTCCGGTCGGAGCCGCCGTAGGGCTGCTGCCAGACGTCGGCCAGCAGCTCGCGCCGCGTGACCACCTGGCCGGCGTTGCGCACCAGCAGGTGCAGCACGTCGAACTCCTTGCGCGAGAGCTCCAGCGTGGCACCCCCGAGCGTGACCGTACGCGAGCCGGCATCGAGGTGGAGCCCTCCGACGTCGTAGACCTCCGGCACCGAGTCACCCGCCGTACGCCGCAGCACCGCCCGGATGCGCGCCTCGATCTGCTCGCTCCCGAACGGCTTGACCACATAGTCGTCGGCACCCGCATCGAGCGCGCGCACGATCGTCGGGTCGTCGTCCTGGGCGGTGATCACCAGGATCGGGACCGGGGTGGCCGCGCGGATCATCGCGATCAGCGTCAAGCCGTCCATGTCGGGCAGCCCGAGGTCGAGCAGCAGCACCTCGGGCAGCTCCTTGAGGACCGCCTCCAGGCCGCTCATCCCGGTCGCTGCGACACTGACCGCATGACCACGCTCCGTCAGGCTGCGCCGCAGGGCGTGTCGGATCGACTGGTCGTCCTCGACGATCAGGATCCGAGTCATGCCGAGACGTTACCGGCGCGGCGCCCACAGATGGCCGGTTGCCACCGCGCCGCGGCTCGGGAACCGTCATGAGATCGCGTGGAGCACTCGCCACGCTGGCCTGGATCGTGCTGGTGGTCGCGGGCTCCACCGGAGTCTGGGCGGTCATCCGCACCGTGGGTGAGGGCGTGACCGCGGCCACGGTCGACGCCCAGCGGTCCAGCTCGGCGCCGCTCATCCCGACGGCTCCTCGGTCCAGCAAGGGACCGCGCAAGGCGCCGGGCGCGGGTCCGGCCAAGACGCCGAGCGCGAGACCGAGCACGGAACCGGCCCAGGACCCGGGCGCGAGCCCGGTGGAGAAGCCGGCAGAGCAGCAGGCCCCGAGGCCGAGCACCCCTCCACCCTCGACGCCCGAACGTCAAGAAGGTTCCGGTGGCAACGGTGCACCCACGGAGGTGAGCCGCCCCTGGCAGGGGACAGCAGGGTCGGTGGTGACCACCTGTCGTGGCAGCACCCTCGAGTTCGACGCCGCCCAGGCCAACGCCGGCTGGCGCATCGAGGTCGGCGACCGCGGCCCGCGCGAGGTCGAGGTGCACTTCCAGCGCGACGGCGACGGCGGCGAGGTCGAGGTCAAGGCCCGCTGCTCAGGCGGGGTGCCGGACTACGCCGTCGCAAGCTCGGGGTCCGGGGCCGGGGACGACTGACCCCGGCTCCGGCCGGACGTGTGCGCAGTCCGTCACATCTGCGCGCGCTTGCGACCACGCCTGCGTTCCTTGTGGATCTCCGCGCGGTAGCTGTGGAAGTCGACCTCGAGGGTGTGGCGCTTGGAGGCCACGAAGCGCTTGCTCAGGTTGGCGTCGTACGCCGCGATCTGGGCCCGCATCTCCTCCGCCGGGGGAAGGGCGGCCCGGCCGGTGACGAGGTCTGCCACCCACTGCGCCTGCGCCTCGGCCAGCGGCATGATCGCCCCGAGGGGCTGGATCAGCCCGACGAAGTAGAGGCCGGGGTGGTCGGGATGCACCACCCTGCGGAAGAGGTCCACGTGGTTGTCCTCGGCCCGCACCACCGCCTCGTCGAAGAACGGGAAGGCGACCTTGTAGCCGGTGCAGTAGAAGACGACGTCGTACTCCCCCGAGGTGCCGTCGGTGAAGAACACCTTCGAGTCCTCGAAGCGGTCGATGTTCGGCCGCACCGTGATGTCGCCGTGGACCAGCCGGTTGAGAAGGTCCTGGCTCACGGTCGGGTGCGCGTGGAGCACGGCGTGGTCGGGTTTCGGCAGGCCGTAGTCGGTGACCTTGCCCTGCGAGAGGCGCAACAGCGCGCCCATGGCGAGTCGCTGGAGGAGCACCGGGCCGCGGGCGAGCGGTGAGTCGGTGAGGTGGTCGGTCGGCATTCCGAACATGTACTTGGGCAGGATGTGCGCCCCGCGACGCATCGCCAGGTCCGTGGACTCCGCGACGCGGCTCGACTCGACCGCGATGTCGCAGGCGGAGTTGCCGATGCCGAGCACCAGCACGCGCTTGCCGACCATCGGCTGGGCGCTGCGGTAGTAGTGGGCGTGCAGCTGCTCGCCCGGGAAGGTCTCCGCGCCGGGGAAGGACGGCTCGGGCCAGCGGGGGTCCCAGTGGTGGCCGTTGGCGATCACCACGTCGCGGTAGGTGCGGGTCTGGGGCTCGCCGCCGTCACGCGAACGGAAGGTGACGGCGTACCCGTCCGGCGCCGGCTGGATCCGGGTCACCTCGGTGCGGAAGGTGATCAGCTCGCGCAGCCCGAAGTGGTCCACGTAGTCGTCGAAGTACTGGGCGATCTGGCGGTGGTCGGGATAGTCCGGCAGCGACTCGGGCATCGGGTACTCGGCGTACTCCGTCATCTGCCGCGAGGTGTTGATGTGCAGCGACTCGTAGGCCGAGGACATCTCGTTGTCGTTGCCGTAGCGCCAGTTGCCACCGATGCCGCTGCCGGCCTCGAAGCAGTCGAAGGCGACCCCTTGGGCCTGCAGCGCCTGGGCCGCGGTGATGCCGGACGAACCGGCGCCGACGAGGCAGACCTGGGCGGTCACAGGGCAGTCACAGGGCGGTCACAGGCCGATCGCAGGGCGGCACCGGGGCGCGAGGGTCATGGGCCGACAGCCTACGGCTGCGCGGCCGCGGGTGGTAGGCACGTATAGGTTTGACCGGTGACGATTCTTGACGACGCCCGCGAGGGCATGAACCCCGACATCCGCGCCCAGGACGACCTCTTCGGACACGTCAACGGCTCCTGGCTGGACACCGCAGAGATCCCCGGTGACCGCTCCTCGTGGGGCCCGTTCGTGATGCTCTCCGACGCGGCCGAGGAGCACGTGCGCGAGATCATCGAGGCCGCCGCCGACGGCTCGCTGGCCGGCGACACGGCCGAGAGCGCCGACGAGGCCCGCAAGATCGGCGACCTCTTCGCCAGCTTCATGGACGAGGACCGGGTCGAGAAGCTCGGCCACACCCCGATCGTGCCGCTGCTCGAGCAGATCGGGGCGCTGACCGACGTCTCCGAGCTCGGCGCCTTCCTGGGCTTCTTCGAGCGCCGCGGAGGCGGTGGACTGTTCGGCTCGTTCGTCGACTCCGACGACCGCAACTCCGAGCGCTACGTCGTCAACGTGACGCAGGGAGGCATCGGCCTGCCCGACGAGAGCTACTACCGCGAGGAGAAGTTCGCCGAGATCCGCGAGAAGTACCTCGCCTACCTCAGCCGCATCCTGACCCTGGCCGAGCAGCCCGACCCCGAGGACACCGCAGCCCGCGTCCTCGCGCTGGAGACCCGGCTGGCCAAGGGCCACTGGGAGCGGGCCGAGACCCGCGACGTGCTGAAGACCTACAACCTCGTCAAGCTCGACGAGCTCAGGTCGACCGTGCCGTCCTTCGACTTCGACGCGTGGGTCACGGCCCTGGGTGGGACCGACGCGACCATCACCGAGACCGTGGTGCGGCAGCCGTCGTACCTCTCCCACCTCGAGACCGTGCTGGCCGACACCTCCCTCGAGGACTGGAAGGCGTTCCTCAGCGTCCGCGCCATCCGCACCGCGGCGGCCTACCTCTCCAGCGGGTTCGTGGAGGCCAACTTCGACTTCTACGGCCGCACGCTCTCCGGCACCCCCGAGCTGCGCGCACGCTGGAAGCGCGGCGTCGGCCTGGTCGAGGGAGCGCTGGGCGAGGCCGTGGGCCGCGAGTACGTCTCCCGCCACTTCCCGCCGCGGTCCAAGGAGATGATGGACGAGCTGGTCGCGAACCTGCTCGAGGCCTACCGCCGCTCCATCACCGACCTCGACTGGATGAGCGAGGAGACCAAGCAGCGGGCCTACCGCAAGCTCGAGACGTTCCGTCCCAAGGTGGGCTACCCCGACGAGTTCCGGGACTACTCGGCCCTCGAGGTCGGTCCCGACGACCTGGTCGCCAACGTCCGGGCGGTCGCGGCCTTCG
>JBKJON010000346.1:0-2569 GCA_046595715.1 Marmoricola sp. | reverse complement strand
TTCACGCCGACCTCGATGTTCCCGCGGATGTGGGCCGCCAGCGGCCTGGAGTACGCCGCCCTGGTGGACCGGCTGGTCCGGCTGGCTCTGGAGCGCCCCACCGGGCTGCGTTAAGTTGGGCGGGCGCGCCCCCCAGCGTCGTACGGCGCCGAGTGCGCACCTGCTCATGCCCAGCGAAGGAGTTCCATGACCGCCCAGGCGTTCATCCTGATCCAGACCGACAACGGCAAGGCCGGCGAGGTCGCCACCGCCATCCGCGCCATGAGCGGCATCACCCTGGCCGAGGACGTCACCGGTCCCTACGACGTGATCGTGCGTGCGGAGGCCGCCGACGTCGACGAGCTCGGCAAGCTCGTGGTCGCCAACGTGCAGTCCATCCCTGGCATCACGCGCACCCTGACCTGCCCTGTCGTCCACATCTGAGCGTCCTGCGCGCCCCGGGCCGCGGGTCCGGGGCGCTGCTGCGTCCCTGCTCCTGCTGACCGTGCTGGCGACCGCGGGCTGCGGCGACGGCACCGTCGAGATCGACGGCCCGGACCTGTCCGCGGACGCTGCCGCGGCCTGCCGGGACCTTGTCCACGCGCTGCCCGACACGGTCGCCGACCAGGACCGCCGACCGGTGACGCCGAAGGGCGCGCCCGGAGCTGCCTGGGGCGACCCCGCGATCGTGCTGACCTGCGGCGTCGGCACGCCGAAGGGCTACGTCCCCGAGGGTCCGTGCACCGTGGTCGACGATGTCGACTGGTACGTCCCCGAGGAGCAGCTGCTGGCCGACGGCAGTGTCGACCTCACCATGACCACGCTCTTCCGCGAGGTCAACGTCGAGGTCGCGCTCCCCAAGGACTACTGGCCGCCCGCCACCGCCCTCGCCGACCTCTCCACGGTCGTCGCCACCCGCAACCCGTCGTCCCAGAGGTGCCTGTGACCCCGACCCCCGACACCACCACGCTGGCCGACGCGGGCGAGTTCGGCGCCATCGCGGCGTTCACCGAGCACTTCCCGCAGTCCGAGGCGGTCCTCGTCGGGCCCGGCGACGACGCCGCGGTGGTGCGCGTCCCGGGCGACGTGCTGGTGGCCACCGACGTGCTCGTCGACGGCCGGCACTTCCGCCGCGACTGGGCGAGCGCTGAGGACGTCGGCCGCCGGGCCGCCGCGCAGAGCCTCTCCGACCTCAACGCCATGGGGGGTACGACGACCGCGGTCACCGTGGGCCTCGCGGCCCCCGCCGACCTCCTGCTGTCCTGGGCCCGTGGCCTTGCGGCCGGGCTGGCGGAGGAGTGCGCGCTGGTCGGGGCGAGCGTCGTGGGCGGGGACCTGACCCGGTGCGACGTCGTCGTCATCTCGGTGACGGCGGTCGGGCACACCGACGGCGACCCCGTCCTGCGCTCGGGCGCGCGGGCCGGTGACGTGGTGGCGCTCGCCGGCCGTCAGGGCTGGGCGGCCGCCGGGCTGGCCGTGCTCTCCCGGGGCTTCCGGTCCCCGCGGGCGGTCGTCGAGGCCTACCGCCGGCCGGAGGTCCCCTACGCCGCCGGGCCGGCGGCCCTCGCCGCGGGCGCGACCGCGATGGTCGACGTGTCCGACGGGCTGCTGGCCGACCTGGGTCACGTCGCGGAGGCCAGCGGCGTGGCGATCGACCTCACCTCGGCCTTCCTGACGGTCGCCGAGCCCCTGCAGGCGGTCGGCGCCGCGCTCGGGGCCGACCCGCTGGGCTTCGTGCTGGGCGGTGGCGACGACCATGCGCTGGTCGCGACCTTCCCCTCCGCGGAGGCCGTCCCCGACGGTTGGACCCTCATCGGCTCCGTCATCGAGGCGGGTGCCTCCACCGAGGCCGGGGCAGGCGCCGACATGGGGACTGTCACCGTCGACGGGGCGGCGTACGACGGGGAGCGGGGCTGGCGCCATTTCTGAGGTGGGGTCCGCACGCAGAAGAGCCCCACCCGGGTGTCCGGATGGGGCTCGTGCCGCGTGAGCGGATCAGGTCAGCGGGTGACCTTGCCGGCCTTGAGGCAGCCGGTGCAGACGTTGAGGCGCTTGGGGGTGCCGTTGACCTTGGCACGCACGCGCTGGATGTTGGGGTCGAAGCGTCGCTTCGTGATCTTGCGGGACCAGGGTCGGTTGTTGCCGAAGCCCGGGCTCTTGGCACAGATGTCGCAGACGGCAGCCACCGTGAACTCCTGGGAAGGTTTCTCGAGATCAGATTCAGGGTCCGATCCATGACCGGACAACCGCGCTAGCGTATCCGATGCCCGGCGAGCGACGCCAATCGGCGGAGCCCACCCCGGCCCGCCCGGCGCCAGGGCCCGAGGAGTCACGGAGGTCCGAGGTGGACGACCCGGTGGAGGTCGGGCCCGGTGCGCCCACCCGTCCGGGCCGCTCCGACGAGGGCTTCGTCGTCCCCCCACTCGTGCGGTTCTCCCGCCTGGTCCGCGACGCGCTGCGCGAGGCCCGCGAGGAGATCGACGCCCTCAACGTCTATCCCGTCCCCGACGGGGACACCGGCACCAACCTCTTCCTCACCTTCCAGGCCGCCCACCAGGCGCTCAAGGCGTCCCTGGAGGAGCAGGGCGGC
>JBKJON010000027.1:0-3289 GCA_046595715.1 Marmoricola sp. | reverse complement strand
GCCTTCGCGCGGTCGCGGTCGGCCTTCGCGGCGGCGGCAGGCGTGCCTGGTGCGGGGTTGTTGCGGATGACGTAGAACTGCTGGCCCATCGTCCACAGGTTGGAGGTGGTCCAGTAGAGGAGCACGCCGATCGGGAAGGCGATTCCGCCCACGGCAAAGACCAACGGCAGCACGTAGAGGAGAAGCTTCTGCTGCTGGGCGTAGGGCCCGCTCAGCGCATCGGCCGGCATGTTCTTGCTCATCAGCTGGCGCTGGGTCAGGAAAGTGGTCGCGGTCATCGCCAGCACCAGGGTCGCCGCGATCAGCTGCACCGTGAGGTTGCCGTCGGACTTCAGGAAGGTCGAGGAGATCTTCCCACCGAAGATCTCGGCGTCCCGCAGCTGCTGGGCCTGGGTGTCGGTGACCAGGCCACGGCCGGAGCCGTTCTTCGAGGCCTGGTCGATCAACCGGAACAAGCCGATGAAGATCGGCATCTGCACGATCAGTGGCAGGCACGAGGAGAACGGGTTGGTCTTGGTCTCCCGGTAGAGGGCCATCGTCTCCTGGGCGAGGCGCTCGCGGTCGTGCCCGAACTTCTTCTGCAGCTCCTTCACCTTGGGCTGCAGGAGCTGCATGTTGCGGCTGGACTTGATCTGCTTGACGAACAGCGGGATCAGCAAGGCCCGGATCACGATGGTCAGCCCGATGATGGACAAGGCCCACGAGGCGCCCGAGGAATCGCCGAAGATGCCGCCGAAGACGTTGTGGAAGCCCAGCATCACCGCGCTGATCAGGAAGTACAGCGGCTTCATGATGAAGCCGGCGATATCGCCGAAGAAGGACACTCAGACTCCTCGAGTCATCTTGGTATGTGGAGGAACGGGGTCATACCCACCCAAAGCCCAGGGATGGCAGCGGGCGACCCGTCGGGCTGCGAGCCAGGTTCCCCTCAGGCTGCCGTGCACCGTGACCGCCTCGAGAGCGTAGGCCGAGCACGTCGGGTGATACCTGCACACCTGTCCGTACAACGGACTGATGAGGAACCGGTACCCGCGAAGGAAGCCGATCAGCAGGAACTTCACCTGGCGGGCTCCGGTTTCAGATCACGACGAGTAGCGACCTCGAGCTTCGTCAGACATCGGTCCAACTCACGCGCCAGGTCGCCGTACGACGCGTCAGCCGCGGCCGGGAGAGCGCGGACCACGAGCATCCCACGCGTCGGCAAGGACTCGGTGCGCTCCCGGGCCAGATGGCGCAGGCGCCGCTTGACCAAGTTGCGCGTCACTGCCGGCCCGACGGCCTTGGAGACCACGAAACCCACTCGAGGTCCCTCAGGGAGTGCCGCCTGGGCATGCTCGACCCGCGGCGCCAGGAGGTGGACCACCATGAGCGGGCCACCGCAGCGCCGGCCACGACGCACGACCTCCCGGAAGTGCACAGGTGAGGTCAGGCGATTGCTGGAGGAGAGCACGCCCGGCTGCTCACGCCTCAGGCAGCGAGGCGGTCGCGACCCTTCCGACGGCGGGCCGACAGCACCGCGCGGCCGGCGCGCGTGCGCATCCGCAGACGGAAACCATGGGTCTTGTGCCGACGACGGTTGTTCGGCTGGAACGTGCGCTTGCTCAACGTACTCACTCCACTCAGGGGGTTTGGATCAACAAGTCCGGTCACCGGGTCGTGACATGCGAGAAGTTCGCCAGTTGTGAGTCAACTGGCACCGCTCGCCCATGAAAGTCGGACTGCCATGGACATGCGGCACCGGTCGACGCCGGTTCAGACCTGCCAACGGTACGCGTTGCGCCGACACAGGGTCAATTCGAACGATGGCAGCAGACACCGGGTGCCCACAGCCCACGAACAGGGTCCAACCCCACACTCTCACACCCGGAGTGGACACCTTTGTCCACCGACACGCCGCTACCTGGGGATAACTACCCGGGTACCTGTGGTCAACGGTTGATCCACGGGCGTAGGAGTTGTTAGCGTCCTTCCTCCGGGCAGCCCCACACGACCGATCAGCCTCTCCACTGGCGATCAGCGGGTCGACCTCACGAACACGACCTCGACGGTGAGGCCGGTCCTTGGGCAAGAGGAGTAGAACCGGACCAATCGGGCAATATTCGCGTCGGGCTGGACCCCTCACCGGGACCTCCCTCGCTACCGCACAACCTGTGGACAAAGGTGTGGAGACTCGGAGACCACCCGGTCCCCGCACCACCGCCACAGCCAATGAAGGGGAGCGCGACCGGGCGTGGACGCAGCACAGAACACCGGCAAGAACCAGGCAAGCGAGCTCGAGGTGCTCTGGCCGGGCATCGTGGACAGCCTCCCGCCCAACCAGCGGGTGTGGCTCACCTCCAGCAAGCCGCTGATGCTCGCGGAGAGCACGGCCGTGGTGGCCGTGCCCAACGAGTTCACCCGCAACCAGCTCGAGGGACGTCTCCGCACGCGCATCGAGGACACGCTCAGTGAGCGTCTCGGCAAGCCCGTTCGCCTCGCCGTCAGCGTCGACCCCTCGCTGGAGCAGGACACGGCCGACCAGCCGGCACCCACCCACACCGGTCTCACCGGTGGACTCACAAGTGGACCGGGCTCCACCCACGGCACCCACACCATGCCGGTAGAGGACGAGCCGCGGCACGCCTTGTACGGCGGTCCGCAAGGCGGACTCCAGGGTGATCTCGGCGCCTCGGCGCCGCCCGAGAACATGCCTCCTCCGCTGGAACGTCGCACCGACACCGTCGCCGGGCAGACCAGCCCACCCCGCGACACCCGTCCACACAGCCAGTCGAATCATCGACAAAACGATATGTCGACAAGAACCTCGAGCGCCTCCTTGACCACAGGGATCCCCGACAGCCCGCTCAACCCGCGCTACTCCTTCGAGACCTTCGTCATCGGGTCCTCCAACCGGTTCGCCCACGCGGCCGCGGTCGCTGTGGCCGAGGCGCCCGGC
Source organism: Marmoricola sp. (assembly GCA_046595715.1). Lineage (GTDB taxonomy): Bacteria > Actinomycetota > Actinomycetes > Propionibacteriales > Nocardioidaceae > Marmoricola. The sequence goes on along the minus strand of JBKJON010000027.1, from coordinate 354 downwards.
AAGGCCTACAACCCACTGCTCGTCTACGGCGACTCCGGGCTGGGCAAGACCCACCTGCTCCACGCGATCGGCCACTACGTGCGCAGCCTCTACGCCGGCGCCAAGGTGCGCTACGTGTCGAGCGAGGAGTTCACCAACGAGTTCATCAACGCGATCCGCGACGACCGACAGGACCGCTTCAAGCGGCGCTACCGAGACGTCGACGTGCTGCTCATCGACGACATCCAGTTCCTGGAGGGGAAGACCCAGACCCAGGAGGAGTTCTTCCACACCTTCAACACGCTGCACAACGCCAACAAGCAGATCGTGATCAGCTCCGACCGGCCCCCCAAGCGACTCACCCAGCTCGAGGAC
>JBKJON010000004.1:0-9217 GCA_046595715.1 Marmoricola sp. | reverse complement strand
CCCGAGAGCTGGCCGGAGCCCTGCGACTGGTGCACTCCTCCGGCGACGGCTGGGTCCCGCCCGTGCTGACCTGCTCCGGCCTGCACGGCACCGACGTCGACAAGGTCTGGGAGCGCGTGGTCGCGCACCGCGACTCGATGGGGGAGGAGGGGCTGGCCACCAAGCGCGCCGAGCAGCAGCTCGAGTTCACCTGGGCCCTGGTGCGCGACGAGCTCGCCCAGCGGTTGCGCCGTTCCCCCGGGGTCCGCGCGATCCGTGACGACGTACGCCGTGAGCTGCTCGCCGGAGAGCTGACCGCACCCCTGGCCGCCGACCGGCTCGTGGCCGCCTACGACGAGGACAGGTCCGGGCCGCGGTGACGACGTGAGTCGGTAGTCTCGTCGTCCCTGCGACGTCCACGACTTCTCGAGGATCTCCAAGCGTCGTACGTCGCTCCCGGCCCTGCTGGCCGTGCTGGTGCTCGCGCTCGTGGGCTGCGGCGGCCAGGAGAAGCAGGCCGAGCCCCTCGGCCCCCTGGGTGGCGACGAGACCTCCGTCCCGGCCGAGCCGTCGGCCACCGCCGGCACCGAGTCGGCGGACGCCACACGCTTCGACGACGAGGCCCACGACGTCGTCCGCTACGTCTCCTACCAGCGTGGGAAGAAGCTGCACACCGAGGGTGACACCACGTTCAGCGTCGCCGACATCAAGGTGCGCGGCGCGGACGCGACCCTCAGCAGCTGTGGGGTCAACAAGTCGGTCGACGTGGACGTCCAGGGCACCAACGGGTGCAAGGCGTGAGCCGGCTGCCTGCGTGTTCACCTTCCCGAGCGGTTCGTTCGCCTGCGGCGGCGGCTTCCCGGTGCAGGCGACGACCGGCTGGCAGGCCACCTGGACCAGCAACGCCGGCGGCGGCGGTGACCTGGCGCCGAAGACGATGACCGGGGAGACCGACATCCCCGTGATCGAGGTCCGGTCGCGCGTCAACCAGGTCGGCTGACCTGCCTCTTCGCCCGAGGGCCGGCCCGGTCGCTCCACCTGCCCCCCACCTGCCGCTGGGCGCTGAGGTGGGGTGCCAGTCGGCCGTGCTTCCTCGGGTCCTTCCTCGGGTCTCGGTCCCGACCGGTAATCTTGCCGGTTGTGTCCACCTCCCGCCTCCGTCCGTTGATCGAGCGGGCCACCGCCGAGGTCGACCTGCTGACCCCTGAGCTGATCGAGTTCCGTCGCGACCTGCACGCCCACCCCGAGCTCTCGTGGGCCGAGGAGCGGACCTCCGCGGTCATCGCCAAACGGCTCGACGAGGCCGGGCTCGCCGCGCGACCGCTGCCGCGCAACGGCCTGGTCGTCGACATCGGGTCCGGGTCCGGACCTGTGATCGCGCTCCGCGCCGACCTCGACGCCCTGCCGGTCGAGGACCGCACGAACGACCCCTGGGCCAGCACCGTGGCAGGGGTGGCGCACGCGTGCGGCCACGACGTGCACGCCTCAGGCCTGCTCGGTGCCGGCCTGGCGCTCGCCACCATCGCCGACGAGCTGCCGGGACGCGTGCGGCTGGTCTTCCAGCCGGCCGAGGAGATCATGCCGGGCGGCGCGCTGATGTCGATCGAGGCGGGTGCCCTCGACGGCGTCGCCCGCATCTTCGGCCTGCACGCCGACCCCGGTCTCGACGTCGGCACGGTCGGCCTGCGAGAGGGGCCCCTCACCGGTGCCGCCGACTCGCTCGACGTGCTCCTCTCCGGCAAGGGCGGCCACACGTCGCGACCGCACCTCACCGAGGACCTCACCTTCGCCCTCGGCAAGCTCGTCACCGAGCTGCCTGCGGTGCTCTCCCGTCGGCTCGACCCGCGTGCGGGTGTCAGCGTCGTGTGGGGAATGGTCCGCGCCGGCTCCGCGGTCAACGTCATCCCGGCCACCGGCCGCGCGGGCGGCACGGTCCGGATGCTCGACGCCGTCGCCTGGGCTGACGCGGAGGAGCTGATCCGCGACACCATCGACCAGATCGTGGAGCCCTACGGCGTGCGCCCGACGGTCACCTACGTCCGCGGCGTCCCACCCGTGGTCAACGAGCACCGGTCCACGGTGCTCCTCGGCCAGGCGGTGGAGGCGGTGCTCGGCGAGGGAGGGCACGTCGCCACCACGCAGAGCCTCGGCGGCGAGGACTTCGCGTGGTACCTCGAGAGCGTGCCCGGAGCGATGGCCCGGCTCGGCACGCGCACACCCGGGGGGCCGACCTACGACCTCCACCAAGGGGACCTGCGCGTGGACGAACGGGCCATCTCGGTCGGCGCTTCCGTGCTCGCTGCCGCGGCCCTGACATCGATGGTCACCGACGCATAACGGTTGAGGGGATCACCGGTCATGCGGTAGGAGCGGCCCGGTGGCTCGCATAGGGTGCCCGTCATCACGTGCCGGTGAGCGGCACACCAAGACGAGGAGGCATCTTGCGTAGGTTCAGCAAGATCGCGGCAGTAGCACTGGTGGGCGCACTCGCTCTCGCCGGTTGCGGCAGTGGCAGCGGCAGTGGCGGGAGCAGCAACGGCGGCACGAAGGCCGAAGCCGACGCCTGCAAGGCGTCGACCGACAACAAGGGCCCCAAGGTCGGTCTCGCCTATGACGTCGGTGGTCGTGGTGACCAGTCGTTCAACGACTCGGCCTACGCGGGTATGCAGAAGGCGATCAAGGATGTCGAGGCCAGCTGCACCGAGGCCAAGGCCGCGCCCGACGAGAACGACACCATCCGTGCCGAGCGCCTCCGAACCCTGGCCGAGGGTGGCTTCAACCCGATCATCGCGATCGGGTTCATCTACTCGCCGGCAGCGGCCACCGTGGCGGCGGAGTACCCCGAGGTCAACTTCACGGTGATCGACGGCTACTCCACCACGATCCCCAAGGCCCCGCTGAAGAACCTCAGCGACCTCGTCTTCGCCGAGGAGCAGGGTTCCTTCCTGGTCGGCGTGGCGGCAGCGCTGAAGTCCCCGGCCAAGCACGTCGGCTTCGTCGGCGGCACGCACGGCGACCTGATCAAGAAGTTCGAGGCCGGCTACACGGCGGGCGTGAAGTCCGTGGACCCGAGCATCAAGATCGACGTCCAGTACCTCACCGAGGACCCGAACGACGGCAAGAACGGCTTCGAGAACCCCACGGGTGGCAAGGACGCAGCGACGGCGATGTACCAGGACGGCGCTGACGTGGTCTACCACGCGGCGGGCAAGTCCGGCCTCGGTGTCTTCGACGCGGTCGAGAAGGCCGGCGAGGGCAAGTGGGCCATCGGCGTCGACTCCGACCAGTACCTCACGGTCGACAAGGCGCAGCAGCCTCACATCCTGACCTCGATGCTCAAGCGCATCGACACCGCGGTCTACGACTACGTCAAGGCCAACGCCGACAAGGACGTCCCGGACGGTTTCGTGGCCTACGACCTGAAGGTCGACGGCGTCGGCTACTCCACGTCGGGTGGCTTCGTGGACGACATCAGCGACCAGCTCAAGGCTGCGTCGGACAAGATCAAGAGCGGCGAGATCGTCGTGCCGACCGACCCCGCCAAGGTGAAGTGACCTGACGGGACCACGCGGCTGAACCAGGTGCCCGGGCGAACACGCTAAGTTGTCGCCCGGGCACCTGTGCGTCCCAGTCCGACGCCAGGCGCAGTAGCGAGGGAGGGACATGTCGATCAGCCCGCCGGCTCTCACGACCGACGCGATCGAGCTCCACGGGATCGGCAAGCGGTTCCCGGGCGTCATCGCCAACCACGACGTCGACATCACCATCGGCGCGGGCACGATCCACGCCCTGGTGGGGGAGAACGGCGCTGGCAAGTCCACGTTGATGAAGATCCTCTACGGCGTGCAGCGGCCCGATGACGGCACCGTCAGCGTCAACGGGCAGCAGGTCTCCTTCTCCACCCCCGCGGACGCCATCGCCCAGGGCATCGGCATGGTGTTCCAGCACTTCATGCTCGCCGACAACCTGACGGTCCTCGAGAACGTCGTCCTCGGGGCCGAGAAGCTGCACGGCATCGGAGACGCCGCCCGCGCGGAGATCACGAAGATCTCGGACACCTACGGCTTCGGGCTCGACCCCGACGAGCTCGTCGAGACTCTGGGCGTCGGCGAGCGCCAGCGCGTGGAGATCCTCAAGGTCCTCTACCGCGGCGCGAAGATCATCATCCTGGACGAGCCCACGGCCGTCCTGGTGCCGCAGGAGGTGGACGCCCTGTTCGAGAACCTGCGTCAGCTCCGGGGCCAGGGCCACACCCTGATCTTCATCTCCCACAAGCTCGACGAGGTCCTCGCGGTCGCCGACGACATCACCGTCATCCGCCGCGGCACCACCGTCGCCTCGGTCAAGCCGGCCGACGTGACCGCCCACGAGCTGGCCGAGCTGATGGTCGGCAGCGAGCTGCCCTCCCCGAGCACCGAGGAGTCGACCGTCACCGACCGGGTCCTCCTCGCGGTGAGCGGCATCGAGGTGCGTGACGCCGAGGGGCGTGCCGAGCTGTCCGACATCAGCTTCGAGATCCACGCCGGTGAGATCCTCGGCATCGCCGGGGTGGAGGGCAACGGGCAGGCCGAGCTGGTCGAGACGCTCATCGGCATGCGCCAGCCGGTCGCCGGCACGGTGCGGCTCGGCCGGGCCCCAGATGAGCACGGGGGTGAGCACGGGGGCGACGAGCAGGACATCACCCACTGGTCGACCCGGCAGCGTCGCGAGGCCGGGATCGGCTACATCCCCGAGGACCGTCAGCGCCATGGCCTCCTGCTCGACTCCCCGCTGTGGGAGAACCGCATCCTCGGCCACCAGACCCGGCCGCCCTCGGTCAAGGGTCCCTGGCTGGACGTGAAGGGCGCTCGGGCCGACACCCAGCGCATCCTCGCGGAGTACGACGTCCGCACCCCCGGGATCGACACCACCGCCCGGGCGCTGTCCGGCGGCAACCAGCAGAAGTTCATCGTCGGCCGTGAGATGAGCGGTGACCCGATCCTGCTGATGGCCTCCCACCCCACCCGGGGCGTGGACGTCGGTGCACAGGCCCAGATCTGGGACCACATCAAGCAGGCACGGCGTGAGGGCCTGGCCGTGCTCCTCATCTCGGCCGACCTCGACGAGCTGATCGGTCTCTCCGACACGATCCGGGTGCTGCTCCGCGGCCGGCTCGTCGGCGAGTTCGACCCCCAGACCGTGACGCCGCAGGAGCTCGGCTCCGCCATGACCGGCGCGGGAGAAGCCGAATGAGTCTCGTCAAGCGTGCCGCCCTCGGGCTGGCAGCCCCCGTCCTGGCGCTGGTCGTGGCGGCCGTCGTGGCCAGCCTGGTGCTGGTGGCGACCGGTGACGACGTCGCCGGTTTCTGGAACGTGCTGCTGAGCTGGCCCCAGGGCCGCAACATCGTCAACATCCTGAACTCCGCCGCCATCCTCTACCTCTCCGGCGTCGCTGCTGCCATCGGCTTCCGGATGAACCTGTTCAACATCGGCGTCGAGGGCCAGTACCGCGTCGCCACCTTCGCCGCGGCCGCGTTCGCGGGGGCGGGCTGGCTTCCCGGAAAGGCGAACACGATCGTCGCGATCCTGGTGGCCATGCTGGCTGGAGCGATCTGGGCGGGCATCGCCGGCGTCCTGCGGGCCACCCGCGGGGTCAGCGAGGTGATCTCGACGATCATGCTCAACGCCATCGCGGGTTCGCTGGTCGGCTACCTGCTGACGCGGGTCGGCACGAGCACCGGCAACTCACGCAGCACCAAGCAGATCGACGAGGGCAGCTGGGTCGGCGGCATCACGATATTCGGCGACAGCCCCACGAAGCTGTTCGGGCTCTCACTGGTCGCGGTCCTGGTCGGGGTGCTCTTCTGGCTGCTGCTCAACCGCACCCGCTTCGGCTTCGACCTGCGGGCCGCGGGCGCCTCGGAGACCGCAGCCGTGGCGAGCGGGGTCGACGTGAGGAAGATGGTGGTGATCTCGATGCTCGTCTCGGGGGCCGTCGCCGGCCTGATCGGGATGCCGACCCTGTTCGGCGGCGCCCACAACTACGGCTCGTCGTTCCAGACGGGCATCGGCTTCGCCGGCATCGCGGTGGCACTGCTCGGCCGCAACCACCCGCTCGGCATCGCCTTCGGCGCGTTGATCTTCGCCTTCCTCACCGAGCAGGCCAATCTCCTCAACATCCTCGTCGGGGTCTCCCCGGACATCGTGGCCGTCACCCAAGGCGTCATCGTGATAGCGGTCGTGATCGCCTACGAGATCGTGCGTCGCTATCGCGCCCGACTCGAGCAGGCGACCGTGGCGCAGCATCTCGAGAAGGCGTCCACCGACCAGCCGAAGGAGCCGGTCGGATGAGCGCCGTCGTCGCCGAGACGCCCCCACCGCCCCGCGAGGCGCCTCCGGAGCAGAAGCCCCGGCGCAACCGGATCTACCTCCTGATCCTGGCCGGCGTCGTGCTGCTGTCGCTGGTGCGCGTCCTCAGCGGCGCCAACCAGCTCACCTCGTCGGGCACGCTCGCGGTCACGCTGACGGCAGCGATGCCGATCGCCCTGGCGGGCCTGGGCGGGCTCTGGTCCGAGCGCGCGGGCGTCGTCAACATCGGCCTCGAGGGGATGATGATCCTCGGCACCCTGGGCGCCGGCTACTTCACCTACAACTACGGGTTCATCGCCGGTGTGCTCGGCGCAGTGCTGTTCGGAGTGCTCGGGGGTGCCCTGCACGCGCTGGCCACGGTGGTCTTCGGCGTCGACCACATCGTGTCGGGGGTAGCGATCAACATCATCGCCATGGGGGTGTCGGGCTTCCTGGCCGAGGCGTTCTTCTCCGGCATGCCTGGAGGTGGACCCACCCAGTCGCCCTCCCTGAGGACACCACCGACCATCGACATCGCGTTCATCGCCGACCCGATGAACGCGCTCGAGAAGAAGCACTGGTTCCTGGTCAGCGACCTCGCCGCGGTCGTCGAGATGTTCACCAAGAACCTGTCGGTCCTGACCGTGCTCGGACTGGTGCTGATCTTCGGCAGCATCTGGCTGCTGTGGCACACCAGGTTCGGGCTGCGCCTGCGCTCCTGCGGTGAGTCGCCCGCGGCCGCCGAGTCCCTGGGCATCAACGTCTACCGCTACAAGTTCGTCGCCGTCCTCATCTCGGGCGGGCTGGCCGGGCTCGGCGGCGCCTACCTGGCCCTGGTCTCCTCCTCCGGCTTCCAGGTCGGGCAGACCGGTGGTCGCGGCTACATCGGCCTCGCGGCGATGATCTTCGGCAACTGGCGTCCCACCGGCCTCCTGATGGGATCGACGCTCTTCGGCTACACCCAGGCGCTGCCGTTCCGCAACGGCACGGTCTCCGTGCACGCGCTGCTCCTGGCGGTCGCCGTGCTGCTCGTGGGCGTCGCGCTGCTGCAGCTGCGTCGTGGCTCGCGTCGGGCCGGGGTCGGGTCGCTGGTCTTCGCGGCGGCCTTCCTGGCGTGGTACCTCCTCACCGACGTCGTCCCTCGCGAGTTCACCCAGATGGCGCCGTACATCACGACGCTGCTGGTCCTCGCCTTCGCCTCCCAGCGGCTACGCATGCCCGCGGCCGACGGACAGGTCTACCGGAAGGGCTCCGCGGGATGACCGACCCCGGGGCCGGGGGCGCGGGCGGCTTCGACTGGGACTCGCTGAAGGCACGAGCGGTCGAGGCCGCGACGCACGCCTACGCGCCGTACTCCCACTTCCCGGTGGGTGCGGCCGCCCTGGTCGACGACGGACGCGTCGTGGTCGGCTGCAACGTGGAGAACGCGGCGTACGGCGTGGCCCTGTGCGCCGAGTGCGGCATGGTCTCCCAGCTGCACATCACCGGCGGCGGGCGACTGACCCACGCGGTCTGCGTCAACGGCCGGTCCGAGGTGATCATGCCGTGCGGTCGCTGCCGGCAGCTGCTGATCGAGAACGGAGGGCCCGAGCTGCTGGTGCTCACCGTGTCGGGCGTACGCCGCATGGACGAGGTGCTGCCGGATGCGTTCGGTCCCCACGACCTCGATTGACCTGGGTGCCGCCGACGTCGTCGCGGACCCCTACCCGCACTTCGCCCGAGAGCGCAGCCGGCACGAGGTGGCCTGGCACGAGCCGAGCGGCACCTGGCTGACCTTCTCGCACGCCGCCGCAGGGGCGGTGCTGCGCAACCGCAGGCTCGGCCGGATCTGGCACGACCGGGAGCCCGCGGCCTACCTGGAGCCGTTCAACCTGCTGCACCGCAACCAGATGATGGAGAACGAGCCGCCCCGGCACACCCGTCTTCGGCGCGCGGTCTCCGGTGCGTTCAACCGGGGACACGTCGAGCGGTTGCGGCCCCGGGTCCGGTCCCTGGCGGCCTCGCTGCTCGCCGACGTCGACCCCGCCGGCTTCGACGTCATCGGGGAGTACGCCGAACCGCTGCCCGTCCTGGTCATCGCCGAGCTGATCGGGCTCTCGGTGACCGACGTGCCGGCGCTGCGGGGGTGGTCGCAGGCGATCGTCCGGATGTACGAGCCGTCGCCCTCGCCCCGGGTCGTGGACGAGGCAGTGACCGCCGCCGACGAGTTCGCCGACCATGTCCGCGAGCACCTGGACCGCCGTCGCCGCGAGCCGGCTGCGGACCTCACCACCGACCTGCTGGCCGCCGGACTGAGTGACGACGAGCTGGTGGCGGCTGTCGTGCTCCTGCTCAACGCCGGTCACGAGGCCTCGGTGAACGTCTTCGGCAACGGCCTGGTCGCCCTGCTCTCGCGCGGCCTGCGACCCGGCCCGGGGAAGGTCGCGGACACGGCGCTGACGGTCGAGGAGATGTTGCGCTACGACTCGGCCCTCCAGCTCTTCGAGCGCACGGCCACCGCGCCGGTGGAGGTCGGGCCGAAGAACGGGGGCATCGTGGTCGAGGAGGGGCAGAAGATCGCCGCGCTGCTCGGGGCCGCCAACCGAGACCCGGCCGTCTTCGTCGGTGCGGACACCTTCGACCCCGGCCGCGACCCCAACCCGCACCTTGCCTTCGGGGCCGGGCTGCACTTCTGCCTCGGGGCGCCGCTGGCCCGGATGGAGCTGGTGGAGTCGCTCGACGCCCTGTTCGCGAGCTTCCCCGACCTGGGACTGGTGGGCGAGCCGGTGAGCCGGGGGACCTTCGTGCTGCGCGGTTTCCGTAGGGTCGTCGTCGGCACCGACTCTAAGGAGGTCTGATGGCAGCGCACGACGCGGTCGAGGTGATCATCGCCAAACGTGAGCGCTCCGAGCTCACCGACAGCCAGATCGACT
>JBKJON010000493.1:0-7810 GCA_046595715.1 Marmoricola sp. | reverse complement strand
GCGCAACGAGGGCAGCAACCACACGCATATTGACGCTCATGTCAGATCTCCCGAAATCGATCACGAGTTGTCCCGGGAGACGTCGTGACAACGGCATCGCGGGCGGCGGAGTCAAATGTGCCCTCCACATCGCGCCGCGTCAATCCCTCGACCCTGATCCCGTGCGCCTTGGGCGGTCTGTTCCATGACGAAGGCCAACGGCGTGCTGGGCCATCATCAGGCCCTCAACCCGCGTGATCGGCCGTCGCGAGGTCCTGCCCGTCGGCCGTGTGGGAGTTCGCGTCGATCGCCTCGACGGCCGCGGAGCGCTCGGGACGGACCGACCGGCGCCAGTCGAGGTGGACTCCGGCGATCATGCACCGCACCGACCCGCCGGCCAGCTCGATGGTGGGGATGTCGACGGACACGATCTCGCACGACTCCTCGATCGCTTCCACCTGGTCGGGACGCAGGCTGCGCCGCGCCCGCTCCGACATGACCATGATGTAGCGGCGCCGGCCCTCCGGCGTACGACCACACAGCTCCACGGCGTTGCCCGCGAACTCACGGATCTGCCGCTCGGTCAGCTCCACGACGGTCCTGCCGTTGACCGAGAGCCGCTCGCGGACCTCAGCACGACGCTGCGCGTCGGGGATCAGCTCCAGGGCGATCATCGCCACGTCGGTGCCGATACAGGCGATGACGTTCGTGTGGTAGACCGGAACGCCTCCTGAGTCGACCGCGTCGAAGGCCATCGGTTCATAGCCGAAGTCGGTGCAGAACCGCTCGAGGACGTGCGTGTCGGCGCGGTGACTACGGGCCGTGTAGGCAACCCGGGAGAGGTGGTCGAGCACCATCGCGCCGGTCCCCTCGAGAAAGATGCCGTCGGGCTCGAGGCCCGAGTAGTCCACGATCGTCTGGACCCGGTACTGCGACTTGAGCAGCTCCAGCACGTCGGCCCGACGCTCGTGACGCCGGTTGGAGGCATACATCGGGTAGATGGCGATGTTGCCGCCCGCATGGGTGGAGAGCCAGTTGTTCGGGAAGACGCTGTCCGGGCGGGTGTGGTCCTTGTCCTCGAAGGCGTGCACCCGTACGCCTGCATCCCGGAGGGCCTGGGCCACGGCATCCATCTCCGCCAGCGCCCGGGCTGAGATGGCGTCGCCGGACTGCCCTGCCGGGATATCGCTCTGGAAGGCGTTGTCGGCGGCGGTGGCTGGATTCGGGATGAAGCGTTCCGCACGGATCAAGATCACGGCTGAAGGGGCTTGCGCACTCACGACGCGAATGTAGAGCATCGGTGACTCTCGGGAATGCGTAAGGTGGGTCGAACCCCCATGCCGACCTCTGAAACCCCCTTCGCCGAGCGCCGCCTGCTCCTGGGCGTGGACGCACCGTCCCTCCTCCACCGCAACCACCACGCCCGCGCGGGCACGGCGCTGCGCGACCGCGGCGGGCGGCCCGCGTGGGCACTGCACGGAATGCTGCTCCAGATCCTCGAGGTGATCGAGAGGTTCGCTCCCACCGCCGTCGTCTTCGGTCTCGACGACCGCCTGCACTCGGTGCGCGCCGAGACCTACACGGACTACAAGGCCGGGCGCGCCCCCAAGGACGCCGATCTCGTCGACCAGCTCGACCGTTCCGCAGCCATGCTCGACGCCCTGGGCTTGCGGACCGTCACCCCTCCCGGGCTGGAGGCCGACGACGTGAGCGCATCGGCCGCGGCCTGGGCCGAGCGCGAGGGGTGGAGCTGCCTGCTCGTCACCTCCGACCGCGACTCCTTCGCCCACATCAGCCACCACACGCGGGTGCTGCGCCTGATCAACGGAGGGTTGGCCGCCTCACCGGTGCTCGACCCCGCTCGTCTGCACACGCTCTACGGCGTTGCCGCCGGACGCTATCTCGAGTACGCCGCTCTTCGCGGTGACGCGAGCGACAACCTGCCGGGCGTCGCCGGGATCGGCGCGAGGACCGCGCCCGCGCTGCTGTCACAGATGGGGTCGATGCGGGCGGTCTGGGCCGACATCGAGCACGCGGACGGCGTCAACCTGGTGGCCACGCTCGACGCCCACTGCGAGGAGGAGGGGCTGCGTCGGGTCGGCGCCGGGCTGCTCAAGCGGCTGACTGCGCCGGGTGCCCGAGAGCGCTACGAGTTCAACCTGGCGATCATGTCGGGACGCACCGACATCGACCTCGGTCTCACGCCGGACCTCCCCCGCTCCCCGGGTCTGCTCCCCCTCGACGCGGAGCGGGTGTCGCGGGTGGTCGGCCACCTGGGCGTGGACGCGACCACGCAGCTGGCGCTCAGGGTGCTGGCGGGGCCGGCGGTTGATGCCCGACCTGAGGCACCGGGGCGGCTCAGCGGAGCTGGTCGGCGAGATCGGTCAGGGACCCCACCTGGAGGCCAGGAGCCCTGAAGTACGCCGGATAGGGCCCACCGGTCCGGTTCACCCACGCGGTGGACAGTCCCGCACGCGCGGCGCCGTCGATGTCCCAGGGGTGGACCGCCACGAGCATCGCCTCCTCCGGGGCGACCCCACACTCGTGCAACGCGAACGCGTACGCCTCGGGGGCCGGCTTCCAGCGCCCCGCGTCCTCCACCGTCAGCAGCCGCTCGAAGTGCTCGCGGATGCCGGCCCGGTCGAAGAGTCCCTCGGCGACCGAGGCCGAGCCGTTGCTGAGGGTCACCAACCGGATCCCGAGACCACCGAGGGCCTGGATGCCGTCGGGCACGTCGGCGTGCACGGGAAGGGCTGTGAACCCGTCCATGATGTGGGAGACCGCCTCCGTGGCTTCGCGGTTCAAGGGCAGTCCGTGGAGGCTCACCCGCAGCGACTCTGCCGCGAGGTGAGCGAAGGAGTCGCTGGTCCCGACCGCGGTGAGGGCGAACCCGTCGCGCAGAAGCCCCGCGAACCAGGCTGCGGCCGCGTGGGCCGGGGCGCCGACGTCCTGGAAACGAAGGGCCATCGGCGACATGTCGGAGAGCGTCTCGTTGACGTCGAAGATCACCAGAAGTGGGGGGCGGGGACCGTCCGGTCCGACAGCATGGTCGACACGGGTCAATGACGGGTCCAGGTGCTCGCTCGGCATGTCCGTCACCGTAGCCTCACGCCGAAGCCCCACGGTCGACGGTGCCTCCCGCTGGCGACGGACGAACCGGTGTCCCTGTCGTCCGGGTGCCCCGGCCCGACCGGTCGGTGACCGTGAGCGGGAGGAGTCGACGCAGCTGCTCGTTCTCGGCCGGGTCGAGGACCGAGTGCTGGACGCAGGCCGGCACGAGCTCCCCGGTCTCTGGGTGTGCCATCGCGTAGGTGCACGCCGACAGGCGCTCCTGGGTCGCTCGCACGGCCGGATCCGTCGCGACCTGGTCCTCGAGCATGAGCCTCCACGCGGGAGTGACGTCGGCGGCGTCCATGAAGTGGTGCACCACGTAGGTCATCGGTGTGACAGCACCACGACGCCAGGAGGTCCAGGCGTGACGGACTCCGCCGGAGCGCCCGGTCAACCGCGCCACCCAGGCGAGGGAGAACCGCACGTCACCGGGGTGACGCGCGAGCACGCGCACAACTTTCACGGCCAGCACCAGCGGCGCCGTACCGCCGAAGTTCACGCCCCCGAAGTGGGCGAGGGCACGGTCCCTCGCGACCAGGTCGGCGTCGTCGTCGGGGTCGAACATCGGGACCCAGCGGTCATCCACGCGGATGCCGAAGGCGGAGCGGTTGCAGCGGGGGTCGCCGAACTGCAATGCCTGCCAGGCCACACGCTGACCGAGACCGGCCTCGAGCCGGTCCCAGACGTCGTCGATGCCGACCGAGCGGTAGTCACCCCCCGTCCAACGTCGTTCGTCACCGACATGGGCAGCGGGCTGGAAGGACAGCATCGAGAACCCCATGGCGCTGACGTCTGCCACGACGTGCTCGACCTGGTCGAGGTTCGCCGGGGTGACCGTCATGTTGTGCGCGAGGTAGGAGCGCACCCCGTGGTCGCGGCGCAACTCACGGAACATCTCCACGAACCGGGCGCGGAACGGGTTCAGCTCCACCTCGGTCCTGGGTCGAGGAACGCTTGTGCGACCCCGCATCAGCGAGTCGAAGTGGGCCGCGAACGACAGTCGGCCGAAACGGGGCTTCCCGGTCTCGTCGAGCGCGACCGCGCGCAGGTAGTCGGCGGTGAAGTCACCGTGGGTCATCGACATCGGCTCGCGACCGTGCTTGCGCATCGCCGCCAGGGCTGCCGCATGGTCGTCGGGGTCCAGGAGGGACACCTCGCCGCCGATGAGCTGGGCATGCGCTCGCGGACCGCGCTTCGTCTCGAGAAGACTCATCTGGGCATCCACCTCGGCGACGGTGTGGGCGCCGTCCACACGGACCTTGTTGGCGTCCTTGGAGTGATAGCAGGGTGAGCAGGTCAGGTCGCACTTCGGGAAGACACCGTGCGTGCCCTCGCAGCCCACCGCGTGACGGCCGAGGATCTGCTGCGCGTTCTTCACGCCGGGGGGCAGCGCGGCCCACCGCTCGGCGAGCACCCGCTCGGTGATCGGGTGCACCGGCCGAGTGGCCCGCTCCACTCTCCTCCACCAGGTCATCAACCTCATGGGGCTCCTTGTTGATCCGTCGCGTCGCGAGCAGCGGGGTCCAGACGCTGGTGCGACCCGGCACCGCTCCCCGCCGTGGTCATGTGGTGGGCAACGCGTCGGCCGGCGCGCGTGAGCGCTGGACCTGACCGACGGCCTCGGGCGTCGTACCCGCGACGGCCCACAGCCCTTCGGGGCCCGGCAGCATCAGGCCGGTGCGATCACCCGGGCGGAGCGTCGTCCCGAGACGGACCTCGACCGCGACCCGTGCCCGGGCCTCGCCGTGCGTCCCCTCCACCTCCACGACCACGTCCTGATGGGGGCCGGACTGACGTATCTCCACCACCCGGCCGGTAGGCGTGTCCGGCGTCCTCTCGGGTTCGACGAGCGCGAGCCGCTCCTTGCGGACCAGCAGAACCGCTCTCCCCCGCACGTCGACGGCGCCGGGAAGTGCACCCGCTCCCAGGATCGAGTGGTGGACACCGGCCTCCACCACCCCGGACAGCTCGTTGTAGCCACCTAGGAGGCGTGCGACCGCCACGGTCCTGGGCGCCGCGTAGAGCGTCTGGATCGTGTCGCACTGCGCGATCCGTCCCTCGACCAGCACGGCGACCCGCTCGGCCAGTCCGGCCTCGTCGAGGTCGTGGGTGACGATCACGATCGTGGGGTCGAGGGCGGCGCGCACCTCGCCCAGCAGCTGGTGCATCGAGGTCCGCAGGGTGGTGTCGAGCGCGCTGAAGGGCTCGTCGAGGAGCATGACCCGGCGGGTGGCGGCCAAGGCCCGCGCCAGCGCGACGCGTTGCTCCTGTCCCCCGGAGAGCTGCCTTGGCCGGCGCCTGCCGAGGTTGCCGAGGTGGACCAGGTCGAGGTAGCGCTGAGCGGCATCCCGGCTCTGCGAGCGGCCTCGACCGCGCAGTCGGTCCGCGAACGCGACGTTGTCCAGCACGTTCAGGTGCGGGAAGAGATGCGGCTTCTGAAACATCACGGTGAGGTCGCGCTGCTCGGGTGGCACCCCCAGGACGCTGGCCCCGTCGAGCAGCACGTCGCCGGCCTCCGGCTGCTCCAAGCCGGCGGCGACTCTGAGCAAGGTGGTCTTGCCTGACCCGGACGGACCGAGCACTGCGAGCATCTCCCCGTCCTGGACCTCGAGGTCGACGTCGGCCAGCGTCGGTTGGTCGGCACCCGGGTGACGGTGGGTGATGCGGGAGAGCGCGAGAGCTGCGGTCATGAGTGCGCAACCGTCCTGCGGCGCGAGACCGCGTAGGTGAAGACCGCCAGAGCCACCAGCGGCGGCAGGCTGGCGGAGATGGCCAGGGTCGAGGTGAGGGCGTCGTTTCCGGACCCGGCTGCGGAGGACCCGATGAGCATGGGCGCGGTGATGATCTGACCCCCACCGATGAGCAGGGTGACGGCGTAGTCGCTCCAACCGACCAGGAAGGCGAGACCGGTCGCAGTGACGAGGCCGGTGGTGGCGGCCGGGAGCGTGACGCGGCGCCGAGCCTGGCGCGAGCTGGCACCCAGGACCTGCGCCTGCTCCTCCAGGGCAGGGTCCAGTCCGAGAAACGTGGCCCTCATGGTGAACGTCGTGTAGGGCAGCGCGAACACGCTCAGTACGAGAACCACAGCGACTTCTCCTGGAACTCCCAGACGCAGGATGACGACATCGAGACCCATCGCGACCGCGAACGGTGCCAGCACGACGGGCCCGAGCAACACCACGAACGGTAGCGCCGGCCTGCGCAGCAGCTGCCACCCCAGCGCCCTGCCCGCCATCACCCCCAGCGGCGTCGCGATCAGGGCGACGGCGACTCCCAGGAGGCCGGACCGGACCAACGCCGCGATCACTCCCGCGTCCAATGCCTCCTGCCAGCCACGGGAGCCGAAGTCCTGCGGCAGCCGCGCCGTCCCCGACCATCGGGAGGCGCCCGCCCACAAGAGCATGGGGGTCAACGGGATCACCAGCCAGAAGCCCAGCAGGGCAGGCATGACGCTGCGGCGCAGCGCGCGGGTCGCGCCCGAGCCCCCGGATGCTGGGGCACTCATCGGTCTGCTCCGAGCCGCCGCGCGAGCGGAAGGGAGACCAGAGCCGCCAGCAGGGCCAGGCCGGTGGCGACCACGGCCGTGGCCGCGGCCTGGGGCCGGGCCGCCACGTCGATGTCGGTGAAGAGCCGATAGGCCATGACCGGGAGAGGCTCCGGGTAGGCGCGGCCCAGCAGACGGGCGACCTCGTAGGTGCCGAGCGAGTAGACGAAGACGATCAGCGAGGACGAGGTGAGGGCCGGCGCGGAGAGCGGCAGCAGGACCCGTCGCCACTGGGCTCGCGGGGCGGCGCCGAGTACCGCCGCGACCTGACGCAGGTCCGCATAGCGCCGTCCGACGGAAGCGACGACGACCAGGGCCACGAAGGCGGACTCCTTCCAGGCGAGCTCGATCACGGTCGCCCAGGGCCAGCGCCCGCCCACCAGCTCAGGCCACGAGGCTGCTGCGAGCCCTGACCAGCGCTGGGCGAGCCCGACGTCGGAGAGCAGAAGTCCGGTCGCGGCCGCCCCCACCAGGTGCGGCACCGTCAGCACCGCGACGGCCAGGCCGACGACGAGCCGAACGCCTCTCCCCCTACCCATCACGACGGTGGCGATGGTGAGCCCGATGGCCCCGGCGACCAGAGTCGCGGCGGTCGCGGTGAGCAACGACTCCGTGGTCGCGGCGCGCAGGTCACTGGCGAGCGCCGTGAATCCTTCGGTGCTCAGGCGTGGCTGTCCCACGAGGGGTAGCAGCCCGAGACTGGTGGCAGCCACGGCGACGAGCGCCGTACCGGTGACCGCCACGATGAGGACCACCGCGGGTGCGACCAGGCGAGCACCCTCGAGGCGACCGGCCACGTGGCGAACCCGGCCACTGGGATGGTGCTGGGTCACGACCCGGAGCCCAGCACGGCCCTGCGCCATCCTTCGTCGAGCCGAGGAACCCAGGACGAGGCGAGCTCGGGGTGGCGTTGCGGGAGAGGACGTCGTAGGGCGGCACGACGTCCGAGGCCGGAAGATCGTCGAACCGCGCCCGATCGGCCCGGCTCAGCCGGTCGGCGTCGAGCACGGTGAACTGCCCCCACGTGCGCGGGTCGGCCTTGAGCGCCTGCTGGGCGGGCGACAAGGCAAGGTTGGCGACGACCATGGCGCCCTCGGGATCGCCGGCCGAGGAGGGGATGGCGAGGAAGCTGGCGTTTCCGATGGTCCCCTCCTCCAGGGGCAGGACACGGGTGGT
>JBKJON010000464.1:0-14124 GCA_046595715.1 Marmoricola sp. | reverse complement strand
GTCTCCTTCGCCAACTGCGGTCTGCCCTATCACCTCTCCGGCGAGATCGCCGAGCGTGAGGCCCTCCTGCTGCACACGCCAGAGTCGCTGGCTGAGTCCCTCAACCTTGACGTGCGTACCGGTCACCGGGTCACCGGCATCGACCGGCACTCACAGAAGGTCACCATCGAAGGCAGGGACGGCACCTACTCCCTGCCGTATGACGCACTGCTGTTGTCCCCCGGCGCCGTGGCCGTCCGACCGCCGATCGAGGGTCTGGACCACCCGGCCGTGCATACCCTGCGCACCGTGCCTGATGTCGATGCGCTTCGGGGCCGAATCCAAGAGCTGGTCGACGCCCGAGAGCTGACCGGACATGCCCCGCGCGCCGTCGTCATCGGTGCCGGCTTCATCGGTCTCGAGGCCGTCGAAGCTCTGACCACGCGCGGCCTAACGGTTCACCTCGTCGAGCTGGCCGACCATGTCCTGCCACCACTTGATGCCGAGCTCGCGCCACTGCTGGCTGACGAGCTCGCAGCACACGGCGTCGACCTCCATCTGGGCGTATCCGCCCAAGCCATCACCCCGGCGCCCAACACGATGCCGGTCACGTCAGGCGGCGCCATCCGCGCGCCGGCGAGGACCAGTTCGCCTGGTGCGGTGAAGGTCACCCTGTCCGACGGTGCCACCCTGGCCGCCGACCTCGTCATCGTCAACGTCGGCGTGCGACCCTCGAGCGCGCTGGCTGCAGATGCCGATCTGGAGCTGGGCCCGACCGGCGCGATCCGCGTCGACGCCGACCAGCGCACCTCTGACCCCCACATCTGGGCGGTCGGCGACGCCGTCGAGGTCACCCAGGCCATCACCGGGGCCCGGATCCCGGTACCGCTGGCCGGCCCGGCCAACCGACAGGGGCGCAGGGCGGCCGACTCGATCTGCGAGCGCCGGACCACCCCCCAGGCCTCAGTCCTCGGCACCGCGATCGTGCGGGTCTTCGGCCTCACGGCCGCCACGACCGGGGCGAACCAAGCGACGTTGCGCAAGGCAGGCATCGAGCACGAGGTGATGCACATTCACCCCGGAGACCACGCGGGCTACTACCCCGGGTCCGAAGAGGTCCACCTGGTCGCGAGCTTCGCCCCCGATGGCACGCTCCTGGGAGCCCAGGGGGTCGGCCGTGCAGGCGTGGACAAGCGCATCGACATCCTCGCGGTCGCCATCCGGGCCGGCATGTCAGCGGACGACCTCGCAGAGCTCGAGCTTGCCTACGCGCCGCCGTACGGCTCTGCCAAGGACCCGGTGAACATGCTGGGGTTCGTTGCCCAGAACGTCCTGGACGGCACCATGCCGCAGTGGCAGGCCCAGGACCTGGACGAGGCCGTGGCACACACCCTCGTGCTCGACGTGCGATCCCGGTCTGAGCATGCCGAGGGCCACCTCGACGGCTCCCTCAACATCCCCCACCTTGAGCTCCGCCAGCGGCTGGACGAGGTTCGCGCGGTGGGGAATGGACGCCAGGTCAGCGTGCACTGCGCCAGCGGTGTCCGCTCCTACCTCGCTACCCGCGTGCTGCTGGCCGAAGGTTTCGACGCCCGCAACCTTTCTGGCGGATGGCTCACCCTCAAGGCCGTCCACCCAAACCTCTGAAGTTCCCTTTCTCGGTACAGAAGGAACCAACAACATGCGAATGCACCTCACCCGATCCTGGTCCCTCCGGCTGGCAGCCACAGCGATGGCCATTGCTGCGCTCGGTGTCAGCGCCTGTTCGTCCAGCTCGCCCATGAGTGGCACAGCCTCCCAAGCGACCAGTCAGCACATGGCCGCCAGCGACTTCGCCACCGCCATGAAGGCACCCGGAACGATCGTGCTCGACGTGCGCACCCCGGCCGAGTTCTCGACAGGGCATCTGCCCGCGGCCAAGAACGTCGACTTCGAGGGCGCCGACTTCGCGACCCAGATCACAGCGCTGGACAAGAACGCGACCTACGCCGTGTACTGCCGCAGCGGAAACCGCTCAGGGAAAGCGATGGAGCAGATGGCCACCGCCGGCTTCGCCCATGTCTACGACCTGGCCGGCGGGATCAGCGCATGGAAGGACATGGGTGGTCCCATGACGATGGGCGGCTCCTGATCCTGATGTGACCTTGGACATACCCGGTGGGGTAGCAGGACCTTTGGCACTATTCCTGGCTCAGAGTACTTCTTAGCGTGATGGATTCATCGTTGAGGACGTTCACACGACGCTGAGGAGCAGTCCGTGAAGAAGTTGTTGGTACTGGGTGCTGGAACCGCCGGCACGATGCTCGTCAACCGGCTGAGGAGCCGACTCGATTCTGCCGAGTGGAACATCACGGTCGTCGACCCTCATGACGTCCACACCTACCAGCCGGGGTTCCTGTTCCTTCCGTTCGGCACCTACACCGCCGACCAGATCACCCGCCCGCGACGGGCCACGCTGTCCAAGGGTGTTGACTTCGTGATCGGCGAGGTCGACAAGGTGGACGCGGCCGCGAACAAGGTGGCGCTGGTCGATGGCAAGAGCCTGGACTACGACTACCTGATCATCGCCTCCGGCACGACGCCACGGCCGGACCAGACCCCGGGCATGCTGGGGCAGGAGTGGCGCCGCAGCATCTTCGACTTCTACACCATGGACGGCGCGAAAGCCCTGGCCGAGGCGCTCAAGACGTTCGACCACGGCCGACTTGTCGTGCACATCACGGACATGCCGATCAAGTGCCCGGTCGCGCCGCTGGAGTTCACCTTCCTGGCAGAGGCCTGGCTGCGTGAGCATGGCCTTCGCGAACAGGTGGAGATCGTCTACGTCACGCCACTGCCTGGCGCCTTCACCAAGCCGGTTTGCTCCACCGCCCTCCAGTACCTGCTCGACGAACGTAAGATCGCCCTCGAGACCGACTTCATGGTCGAGCGGATCGACGACGAGCAAAAGCTCCTCGTGTCCTACGACGAGCGGGAGATCGCCTTCGACCTGCTGGTCACGGTCCCGCTCAACATGGGTGCCGACTTCATCGCCGCCTCGGGTCTGGGTGATGACCTGAACTACGTCCCGGTGGACAAGCACACCATGCAGTCCAAGACCCACCCGAACATGTTCGCCATCGGGGACGCCTCTGACATCCCGGCGTCCAAGGCCGGGTCGGTCGCCCACTTCGCCGTGGAGGTCTTCACGGAGAACTTCCTTGAGCTGATCGCGGGCAAGCCAATGACCGGCTCCTTCGACGGTCACGCCAACTGCTTCATCGAGTCCGGCGACGGCAAGGCACTGCTGATCGACTTCAACTACGACACCGAGCCGCTCACCGGCACCTACCCGCTTCCGCTGGCCGGTCCGCTGAGGCTCCTCAAGGAGACGCGGCTCAACCACCTCGGCAAGCTCGCGTTCCGCTGGATCTACTGGCACGTGCTCCTGCCTGGGCGTCCGATGCCGCTACCCGCGCACATGTCGATGGTCGGCAAGACCGTCCCCAAGAACCCCGCCAACTAGAAGGAGATGTCTCACATGCCACTCACTACGCTCGCCGGCCGCTCGATCCAGGTCAACGACGAAGGCTTCCTGACCGACCCCGCCGAATGGGATGAGGAGCTCGGCTCCGTGCTCGCCACAGCCATCGGCATCACGCTGACAGACGAACACTGGAAGGCCATCCGGTTCCTGCGCGAGGACTTCGCCGAGCAGGGCGAGACCGCGACCCTGCGACGGGTCAGCACCCGAGGCGGCATCCCCGTCAAGCAGCTCTTCGGCCTCTTCCCCCAGAAGCCGGCCAAGAAGATGGCGTACGTCTCCGGCTTGCCCAAGCCGCACGGCTGCGTCTGAGACATACCCACCCACCACACCGCTACGGAAGAGAGACACCATGACCACCACCGACGTCAGCCCCGCCATCGTCCCCAGTTTCGACAGCGCCGAGCACGAGGGTCGCAAGCTCGCCATCATCTGCTCCAAGGGCAGTCTGGACATGGCCTACCCCGGACTCATCATGGCCAACGCAGCCCTCGGTGAGGGGGTCGAGACCCACCTGTTCTTCACGTTCTGGGGATTCGACATGATCACCAAGTCGACCATGGGCGACCTGAAGTTCACGATGCTCGGCAACACGGCGACCCACATGCCCCAAGGCCTGGGCGGCCTTCCCGGCATGACGGCCTTGGCCACCTCGAAGCTGAAGAAGTCGCTCGCCGACCTCGACGTCCCGGAGGTGCCGGAGTTCCTCGAGCAGATCGTGGCCTCGGGGGGCCACCTCTGGGCCTGCCGGATGTCGGCCGACATGAACCACCTGGCCGAGGCCGACCTCTACGAGGAGGTCGAGGGCATCATCAGTGCCAGCGACTTCATCGAGAAGACCGCAGGGGCGCAGCTGCTCTTCATCTGAGGCGGACCCTGGGCTCGGGCTCAGGTGGGGTGGTGGTGCCGCCTTGTTCATCGCTCGTTCACCCCAGGGTTCTGGCAGGGGTCACGAGTCGCTGTCAGAGTCCGAGGCATCCGATCTCACGACACCTGAGGTATCCCATGCCTGCACTCCCGACCCGGGGCGTCCTCGTCTCCGCGGTCCTCGCTCTCAGTGCCGCGCTTGCCGCCCCGGCTGCTGCCTCGGGCAACCATCACGGCCATGACGACGGCCGCGGCCACGGTCCCGGTCACGGCTCCTTCACCTACGCCGTCTATGGCGACGCGCCCTACGGCACTGCTCCCACGGATACGAGCGAGACCGACGCCACCCCGGCGTTCGTTCGAGCGGTGAACGCCGACCGGGCGGTGTCGGCGGTGCTGCACGTCGGTGACATCCACTCCGGCAGCCAGTACTGCACCCAGGCCTATGACCAGCAGGTCGTCGACCTGTGGGCCGGCTTCGCTGACCCCATGGTCTACACACCCGGTGACAACGAGTGGACCGACTGCCACAAGAAGAAGGAGGGCGGAGGTGCCTACAACGCCGCCACCGGGCAGATCGACTACGTCACGGACGCCGACGGCCACCTCGTGAACTACGCCGGGGGCAACCCGGTGGACAACCTCGCCCTCGTGCGGTCGATCTTCTTCGCGAAGCCCGGCGGCACCCTGGGGAGCGGCCGGCTGCGCGTGCTCTCCCAGGCGCAGGTCGACAACCATGCCCACCCCACGGACGGCCAGTACGTCGAGAACGTCCTCTGGCAGCGCGACGGAGTGCTGTTCGCCACCGTCAACGTGCCCGGCGGCTCCAACAACGACGCCGACCCCTGGTACGGCGCGCCCAGTGCGTCGCCGCAGCAGACGACCGAAGCGGCCAACCGCACCGGTGCGGCCCTGCGCTGGCTCGATCGCGCCTTCGGCACCGCACGCCAGGTCCACGCACGAGGCGTGGTGATCAGCACCCAGGCCGACATGTGGGACCTCGACGGGAAGGACGTCAGTCATCTCGCCAACTACGAGTCCATCGTGAAGAGCCTGGCCACGCACACGTCGGCCTTCGGCAAGCCGGTCCTGCTGCTCAACGGCGACTCGCACGTCTACCGCTCCGACAACCCGCTGGAGCAGACGTCGTCGTGCACCGGTGACGAGGATGTCTGCTCCTACGACGCCTGGGCCAGCCACCCGTCCTACGACGTCTCGAACTTCCATCGTGTCGTGGTCCACGGGAGCACGGTGCCCTTGGAGTACCTGCGACTGGAGGTGAGCTCGAAGACCAAGCCGACGGCCGCCACATCGTTCGGACCGTTCTCCTGGCAACGGGTCACCCGTTGAGCGCCGTCACGAGCAGCTAGGCGTGGTCCGGGTCGCCGTGTCCTCTCGGTCGAGTCCCCATGGTCTGGACCAGCCGATGCTCGGTATGGGCGTGGTCCACAGGACCGCCCCACCAAGCCATGATTTGTCGGATATAGCGGGTGCCAGCGCGTCAGCGGTGTCTTCCTCGGTGCCGAGCACTGTGCTGCACTTGTGCAATGGCGATCAGTACCGAGGAGTTCCGCTCCATCGAGCAGATGACCGAGCGGCTCCGGGCCCGGTTCCCCGAGCTGCAGCCCGAGACGGTTCGCAGCGTCGTGGACATGGTGCACCACCAGTACGACGGACGCCCGATCCGGGAGTTCGTCCCGGTGCTCGTGGAGCGCGAGGTCAAGGATGCGCTCGAGGTCGAGAACAGGCGAGGAGCTCGCGTCTAGCCCGGGGACTCACCCCCGAGGGGGAACCGAACTCCGGGTTCCGGGGCGCTCGGTCATCTGCGCCGGGGACATCTGAGCCATGACGAACCACACGGAGATCGAGGACAAGTACTCGGTCGACGCAGAGACCCGCTTGCCTGACCTGGCGACCCTGCCACAGGTGGCGTCGGTGGCCGCTCCGGTGGAACAGGACCTCGAAGCGACGTACTTCGACACCCCCGGCCTGGCTTTGACCGCCGCACGCACCACCCTTCGTCGACGCACCGGTGGTGCCGACGCTGGCTGGCACCTGAAGCTGCCGACCGACGACGGCCGGTTCGAGGTGCACGTCCCGCTGGGTCGCGCGACGAAGACCGTCCCGAAGCAGCTGCGCGACCTCTTGACCCTGCTTCTCGACGGGGAGACTCTGTCGCCGATCGTCACGATCTCGACGCGTCGTACCGCCCATCGCCTGCTGGACGACCACGGGCAGGTCCTCGCGGAGGTGGCGGACGACCGCGTGACCTCGGAAGCGCTGGGGGGCGAGCAGGGACCTGTCCCGAGGTCGTGGCGGGAGTGGGAGGTCGAGCTGGTCGAAGGCGGAAAGCCGCTGCTGTTGGCGGCTGCGGAGCTGTTCGCGAAGAGCGGGGTCGCCCCGGCCGAGTCAGGCTCGAAGCTGGCCCAGGCGCTCGGCGAGCGAGTGCCCGAACGACCTGTCGTCGCCTTGCCGACGAAGAGATCGGCGTCCCCCACGGAGGTCGTCCTGGCGTGGCTGTCCCTGCAGAACACGGATCTGCGCCGACAGGACCCGCTGGTCAGGTCTGATGCCCCGGACGCGGTGCACGAGATGCGCGTCGCAACACGACGACTGCGCAGTGCCCTGGCGACCTTCCGTCCGTTGCTTCGTCGCGACCTCACCGATCCACTTCGGGAGGAGCTGAAGTGGGTCGCTGGTCTGCTCGGGGAGGTTCGCGACGCCGAGGTCATGCACGAGCGGCTGAGCACCCTGCTGGCGGCCGAGGATCCCGCGGTGGTGGCCGGGACAGCCGGCGCCCGGGTGGATCGCGTGCTACGAGAACGGTACGACCGTGCGCACACCTCATGTGTGGACGCCATGACGTCCCAGCGATACGTCGCACTTCTCGATCGGCTGAACGAGCTGATCGGGCAGCCTGCCTGGGCGGAGGGTGCGCGCGAGCTGCCGTCCTCTGTGCTCACCGACCGGGTGAAGCACGACTGGAAGCGGCTGAAGCAGCGAGTCGAGGAGGTCGAGGGAACCGAGGGTGCCGAGCGAACCCGATGTCTGCACGAGGTGCGCAAGGCGGCCAAGCGTGTTCGTTACGCCGCCGAGCCGTTGGTGCCGCAGCACGGCAGGGCGGCGAAGCGCTTCGTCAAGGCCACCGAGAGGGTGCAGTCGGTGCTGGGAGACCACCAGGACAGCGTTGTCACTCAGCAGGAGCTGCGCACGCTGGCCCGCGGGGCACTGGTCGACGGAGAGGACTCGTTCGCGTTCGGGGTGCTACATGCTCGTGAGGACCACCATCAGGAGACGACCGAGGAGCGCAGCTGGGTCGCGTGGGCGGACGCCTCGAAGAAGGAGCGACTCGAGTGGTTGCACTGAGACGGCGACGTACGTCCTGGTGACGACTCAGCGACGCACCCGTGAGATCGGGGCGATAGACCTTCGTGCCGAGAAGGAGGACCCGCACGACCACCTTGCCTCAGGGCGCTTCAGACCAAGGACCCTGCGGCCTGCGGCCTGCGGCCTGCGGCCTGCGGCCTGCGGCTCAGACTAGACCCGACGGGGTGGCGCTGACTCTCCTCATGCGTCGCGACGCATGAGGGTCACCGAGGCGGCAACCAGGCCTGCGACGACCCAGGCCACCATCACGCCCAGCCCGACCCAGGGGGAGAGTGCGTTGGGCTGTGGCAGGTTCGTGGAGAAGCTGGCGCCAGCGCCCGTCGGGAGGTACGCCGCCACATGGGTGCCCCAGCTGGGCAGCAGGAGTCCGAACAGGACGGGCAGGATCAGGATCAGGCCGACCGTGGCGACCAGGGCGCCGGGCGTGCTGCGGATGATCCAGGCCAGCGCCATGCCCAGCAGCCCGACCAACGTCAGGTAGACCCCGGTTCCGACAACCACACGAAGGGTGCTGCCCTCAGACAGCCCGTAGGTCGGCCGATAGCCGGACAGGACAGCCTGGGCCACCAGGA
This sequence comes from Marmoricola sp., assembly GCA_046595715.1. GTDB lineage: Bacteria > Actinomycetota > Actinomycetes > Propionibacteriales > Nocardioidaceae > Marmoricola. Next base: position 5,796 of record JBKJON010000464.1, on the reverse strand, counting down.
AGGCAACGACCGAGGCGGCGACCATCGCCACGCCCACGACAGCGGTGAACACCACCACCTTGGCGACCAGCACCGGCTGGCGACGCGGCACTGCGGCCAGGGTGGCCCGGATCATGCCGGTGCTGTACTCGCCGCTGACCACCAGCACTCCGAGGGCCGCCATCAGCAGCTGACCCAGGTAGTAGCCCTGCAGCGGACCGGAGGCCACCACGTCCTCGGGGTCCAGCCCCGCAGGATTGCGGGTGTTGTGGGCGATGATCGCCCCGAACAGCACCATTCCGGCCATGGCGGCGCCCAGGACGACCAGCGTCGAGCGCAGGGTGCGGAACTTCAGCCACTCCGAGGCGACGACATGCACCAGCGTGACAGGGCGGTCGAGCCCGCTGTCGACCCGCGACTCCGTGCTGGTGCTCATGCCGCTTCCTGGAAGTCGAGGTTCTCGCGGGTCAGGGCCAGATAGGCGTCCTCGAGCGATCCCGCCTGCGGGGACAGCTCCCAGAGCGTGATCCTCGCCAGTCCGGCGACGGTGCCGACCTCCTGGCTGGTCGCCCGCTCGACGGTCAAGGTGTCCGTGCCGGAGAGCGTCACGCCGGCTCCAGCGTTGCGCAGGTGCTCGGCGAGTCGGGACTGTTCCGGCGTGCGCACCCGCACCGACTCGACCGAGGCGTCGCGGATGAAGTCGGACATCGCCTGGTCCCGCAACAGCTTGCCCTGGCCCACGACGATCACGTGGTCGGCTGTCACCGCCATCTCGCTCATCAGGTGCGAGGACAGGAACACCGTGCGCCCTTCGCCGGCCAACCGGGTGAGGAGGGAGCGGATCCAGCGGATGCCGTCGAGGTCGAGTCCGTTGACCGGCTCGTCGAGGATCAGGGTGTGCGGATCTCCCAGAAGTGCCGCCGCAACTCCGAGCCGTTGGCCCATGCCCAGGGAGAACCCGGAGACGCGCTGGTCGGAGACGTCACCGAGACCGACCATGTCGATGACCTGCTCGACGCGTCGGTGGCCGATCCCGCACGTCGTGGCCAGCACCCCAGCACGACTCCCGACGTCGGGCGATCGAGCCCCAGCATCATCCGCATGGTGGTGGACTTGCCGGCTCCGTTGGGCCCCAGGAACCCAGTGACGATGCCGGGGCGAACGACGAAGGAGAGCCCGTCCGCTGCCACCTTGTCGCCGTACCTCTTGGTCAGCTCATGGGACTCGATCACGGTCGGTGACTCCTCGGCTGGATCAGTCTCCAAGGGAGACCCCGCACTGCGGATCGGAGCGCTCCTGCGCCGTGTCCCCCATGGTGCAACCCACCACCTGACCGGTACCTGACTGAGGTCAGACTCCGGCGGAGCCGCTGGGGCCGCGGTGCCCCACGCAGCCCGTCGATCAGGCGCGCCTGACGACGATCGCGCGGTGGTCGGAGGCGGTGGTGACCACCGTGACGGACAGGGCGGGACCGGGGCCGTGCACATCGTCGACCTTGCGCCTCGGGCCCAAGGTCCCGGGGTGGTCCTCGCGTCCTTCCCAGGCCGAGGTCAGGCCGTCGATGCGGAGCCCGTCGAAGTTCGAGTCGCCGGTGGCGTGCACGTCGTACCCCAGGGAGAGCTGCTCGTCGACGAGTCGGTTGAGGACCCGTGACTCCTGTCGGTGCCGGGTGGTCAGCCTGGGACGGTCCTCCCGGTAGCGTCCATGGGCCTGGACGCCGGAGACCAGGTGGTAGTTGACCAGGCAGACCGTGCGTTTCGTGCACCAGTCACGGTAGACCGCTACGGTCGCGGCCCTGGCCGGCTCGAAGTTCTTTCGCCGCTCGTGCCGGTCGCCCAGTCCGGGTCCACTGAGGAACCGGGTCCGGCACTCCAGGAGCTCGAAGCGGTCCGCGCGGGCTCCTACCGCACAGCCGCCGATCAGCGGGCTGTTCCACACGTAGCCACCTGTGCCTCGATCGGCGCTGCGACGCGAACGCCCGCTGAGCTGAGGAACGGACCCGAGCCGCCCGGTCTGGGCCAGCACCCGAAGGCGAGTGGGGTACCACTCCTGGAGCCCGACCAGGTCGGGCTCCAGGGACAGGACAGCATCCAGGGCCCGGCGTGCGTCGCGGGGCGCCAGCGCGGCCAGGATGTTGGCGCTGGCCACCGTCGGCTGTCCTGCCGGGATCGGTGAGCCCCGCGCGGTCACCTCGATCCCCTCACGTCACCGGGTCTGCGGCCACTACGGTCACCGGCAGGCCGAAGTGGTGGAGTCGGTGCTCGAGATCGAGGTGCAGCCGCTTGGCGAGACCGTGTGGTGCCACCGCGAGGATGATCTCGTCGACGGGTTCGCTGAAGATGACCTCCTCGATGGCGTCCATCGGATCGTTGCGCACGGAGACCGAGCCGATCACCCGCGCTCCCGCCTCGAACTCCAACGAGAGCAGCGCCTCGTGCAGGACCCGTTCGGCCTCCTCCGCCTTGTCGTGGCGTTCCGGGTGGAGCAGGTGCAGCTCGGCCCGCGCAGGATTCGGTACGACGACCCGGAACTGGACAGATCCCGACTCCGCCCGGTGCCTGATGGTCGCGGTGAGGGCAGCGGTGGGCTCGGCCGTGTCGGTCACGACGAGGATGCGGGTACGGCGTGTTTCCATGGTGAGCTTCTTTCGCTTGTTGCGGGGGTTCGGGCCGGTCGTGCCGGGTGCTCAGTCCAGGTGGCTTCCAGTGAGCTCGGTCCTATCCCTCTGGGTCTTCGTCAGGTAGATGACGACGGCGAGGATCGTGCCGAGGAAGAGCACGCTGGTGCCGAGGGTTCCGAGCCCCAGTCCGCCGTCGGCGTGGGGCGCTCCGAGGAAGTCACCGATGTTGGCGCCCAGGGGGCGCGTCAGGATGTAGGCGATCCAGAAGGAGAGCACCGGTCCGGCGCCGGCCTTCCAGGCCAGCAGGACGGCCAGGATCAGCCCGAGGGGCAGCATCACCGCGGCGCCGGGTGACCAGCCGGTCAGCTCGAGGGTCCAGTCTCCGGCGGCAGTGCCGAGGGCGAAGGTGACCAGCACCGTCAGCCAGTAGAAGGCCTCGCGCGGAACAGTGACGATGGTGTGGATCGAGAGCGTCCGCTCCCGCGAGTACCAGATGCCGAAGACGGCGGCGAGCAGCACCGCGAAGACCGTCGTACTGACCCACAGCGGCACCCCGCGGGCATCGGTGAGATTGTCGGTCAACAGGGTGCCGACGACGCTGATCAGCACCACCGCGAGCCAGTACACGCCGGGCAGGTAGCGGTCGCGCCTGAACTGGACGACCAGCACGACGACCAGGGCTGCGGAGAACACCACGGTCGTGTTCGTGAGGCCGAAGCCCAGGGTCTCGTTGATGTAGTCCGCGAAGCTCTCCCCGACCGTGGTGCACAGGATCTTGATGATCCAGAAGTAGACCGTGACCTCTGGCACCTTGTTGAGCATCTGGCGGCTGCGGGTTGTCGGTTCGGGTTCAGTTCTCGTCATGGGTGCGAGTGTGAGGGCGCCTACCTGCACGCAGCCTGACCGTCATGGCCGGGCTCATGGGCCCACGCTCACCTCAGACTTCGACTGTTCAGGTGAGGGTCAGGTTCGGGAGGCCACGTTGGAGGTAGACCCTCACCTGGGCGCCACCTGGCCGACCACTGAAGGACGACCCCATGTACTCCGGCACTTCTCCCAACCTCTCACGCGCAACGGCACGCGGTGGTCACGTCGACATCGTGTCGGGCAGCTTCGGCGCGGGCCACGACGTCGCCGCGGCAGCGATCTCAGAGCAGCTGCACGGGCGCGGGTTCTCGACCCGGACGTGGGACGTCGTCGACCTGATGCCGGGTCGTCTGGGTCGGACCCTTCGGGACGACGTGGCCGGCGACCAGTGTCGTGGATGCTCTCTACACCGTTCCGGCCCTGAGCGCAATGACCGGTTCCCGGTCCGCGTCCGTCCTCACCGCAGGCGCGGCGCTGGGATCGGCCCTGGTGCTGGGCAACCTCGTGCCGGCGGTGAGCTCGATCGCCCCGCTGAGGCGTACTTTTCTGCCGCGCTTGGCCGGCGTGAGCCGCCGCCACCACATCGCCCTGACCTTCGACGACGGGCCGGACCGGCACTCGACCCCCCTGTTCCTGGACCTGTTGGCAGCCCGGGGTGTCACGGCCACCTTCTTCCTCCTGGCCGCGCATGCCGAGCGCGAGCCGTCGCTGGTCCGGGAGATGTCCGACGCCGGTCACGAGCTGGCCGTGCATGGTTGGGAGCACGACTGCCTGGCCTTGCGTGGACCCGGTGGTCTCGCCAGGACTCTCGTCCGGAGCCGGGAGGTCATCGAGGACCTGGGCGGTGCGGAGGTCCGGTGGTACCGGCCGCCGTTCGGCGTCATGACCGCGGAGGGTCTGATGGCCGCCCGCGCGGCTGGTCTGCGCACCGTTCTCTGGTCCTCGTGGGGGGTGGACTGGTCACGCCACGCGACCCCGGCCACCATCGTGGCCACGGTGTCGCGTTCGGTGCGACCCGGTGGGACGGTGCTGCTTCACGACACTGACCGGACCGCGGCCCCCGGTTCCTGGCGCAGCACCCTCGAGGCGACCGGCCCGCTCCTAGATCGCTGGTCCGGCGCCGACGTGCTCGTCGGTCCGCTGCGCGAGCACTGGTAGGAGGGTTCTCGCCGGGACGAGAGCTGTCGTCCTCGGCGCGAACACGAACTTCTTGTAGGACCAGTAGCGGAACAGGGTCCCGAGCGCGAGCCCGATGACGTTGGCCGAGATGTTGTCGGCCAGGCGGCTGGTGAGACCGAGGACGTCGTGCGAGATCAGCAGGGTGGCCACGGAGAGCCCGAGTCCGATGACGTTGAAGAAGACGAAGAGACCGATCTCGCGACGTCTGTCGCCCGAGGCCTGGCCGCGCCAGGTGTACATGCGGTTGCCGAGGTAGGTCACCACCATCGCGAGGGCGACCGCGACGATGCGGGCGTACGACGGGTCGACGGTGCTGAGGAACGACTGGCTGCGCAGGACGTTGAACGACGCGACGTCGACGACGTACCCGATTCCGCCCACGGAGAGGAAGGTGGCGATCTCGGGAGAGGCGAGTCTGGTCAGCAGCCGCTCAGACCGCGACATCGTGATGGTCCTCGTGTTCCACGAGTCGGCGCACTGCGGACGGGCCGAGGTGCGGCCGGTGGACGAGCTCGCGCCAGCGCCAGGTCAGCACGCGCACCATCGCCTCACCGACGATGCCTTTGGTCATCTTGGAAGTCCCGAGCGCGCGGTCGGTGAAGGTGATCGGGACCTCGGTGATGCGCAGACCGAGCCGACTCGCGCGCCAGGTGTTCTCGACCTGGAAGCTGTAGCCGTTCGACTCCGAGTCCACCGCTCCGATCGCTTCCAGCGCCTCACGTCGGAACGCCTTGAAGCCGGCGGTGGCGTCGTGGACGGAGATGCCGAGGACCAGCCGGACGTAGGTGTTGCCCCCACGGGAGATGACTCGACGCCGCAGCGGCCAGTCGCGGACAGCGCCGCCGCGGACGTAGCGAGAACCGACTGCCACGTCGGCGTGGTCCAAGGCCGCCAGCAGGGCCGGGACCCGCTCCGGAGGGTGGGAGAGGTCGGCATCCATCTGCACGATGGCGTCGTAGGAAGCGGCGAGCGCCCAGCTGAAGCCGGCCCTGTACGCGGCCCCCAGACCGTCCTTCTGGAGTCGACTCAGCAGGTGGAGCCGGTGGCGGTACTCAGGGTGGGCAGTGACGAGGCGCGCGGTCCCGTCAGGGCTGTTGTCGTCGACCACGAGGACGTCGACGTCCGGCGCGTGCAGCATGACGGCGTCGAGC
>JBKJON010000180.1:0-11146 GCA_046595715.1 Marmoricola sp. | reverse complement strand
GGGTGATCAGCGAACGGATGGTGAGTGGAGCCTACGGGCGAAGTCCCGCGAGCAACGTCGCCATCAGGGGTCGGAAGACCTCCTCGGCCGGGTCCTTGCTGGTGAGGTGCAGACCTGCGAGCTCGAGCATCACGTAGCCGTGCATCGCCGTCCACAGCTGCTGGGCGACGAGGCCGGGGTCGTCGCGGCGCAGCGTGCCCAGCTCCATCGCGCGCGCGACCGCCTCGGAGAGCACGACGAACGTGTAGATCCCGACCGCCCGTTCCTCCGGAGCCAGCGTGTAGCCGCCCAGGGAGGCGGCGCCGAACATCACCGAGTAGAGGTGGGGGTTCTCGAGAGCGTTCGCGCGGTAGGCGAAGGCGAGATCGACCAGATCGGCCACGGGGTCATCGGTGCGTGGGTGCGCGGTGATGTGCTCAGCCAGCCGCTTGAACCCCTCGACCACGATCTCCTTCACCAGTGCCGGCATCCCGCCGAAGTGTGTGTAGACCGCCATCGTGGAGAGGCCCGCCGTGGCAGCAAGGCGTCGGGCTGTGAGCGCGTCGGGTCCGGACTCGTCGAGGAGCAGGGCGGCAGCCTCGAGCAGCCGTCGGCGTACGTCGGCGGTCTCGCCGGTCTGCTCCGTAGGAGGACTCATGCTTGCCATGGTGGCATAACGGCGTTATACAGGAAGTCGATAACGTCGTTATAGGGAGTCCCGCCATGACCAACCGCTACCTGAAGGATAACTTCGCACCGGTGCGTGAGGAGCTGACCGTGGCCGACCTGGACGTGACCGGTCGGCTCCCGGAGCACCTCGACGGTCGCTACCTGCGCATCGGTCCGAACCCGATCGACGACGTGGGAGAGGGACACCACTGGTTCCTCGGTGACGGGATGGTGCACGGCGTCCGCCTCGCCGACGGGGAGGCGAAGTGGTACCGCAACCGCTACGTGCGTTCTGACCACGTGGCCCAGAAGCTGGGTGAGCCCTCACGCGCACCCGGATGGGACAACAACGACTTCGCCGCCAACACCCACGTGCTCGAGCACGCCGGCAGGACCCTGGCGCTGGTCGAGAGTGGCTCCTCGCCCTACGAGCTCACCGAGGACCTCGAGACCGTCGGGCCGAGCGACTTCGACGGCACGCTGCGGATGGGCTCGCTGCCCGCGGGATACTCGGCCCACCCGCACGAGGATCCTGAGACGGGCGAGCTGCACGCGGTCTCCTACAACTGGCTGCGCGGCAACCGCGTCGACTACACGGTCCGCGGCACCGACGGGCGCGTGCGGCGCAGCGTGCCGATCGAGGTCGGCGGCAGCCCGATGATGCACGACTTCGCGCTGACCGAGAACTACGTCGTGCTCTACGACCTGCCGGTGGTCTTCGACAGACGACGTGCCGTCGAGGGCATGCCACGGGCGGCCAGGTTGCCGGTGCGGCTGATGATGTCGGCCATCATCGGCCGCAACCCGTTGCCGGATCCCGTGATCGCGCGGATCGCCCGGGGCGCACGTTCCGGCACGCCGAACTCGACGTTGCCCTACTCCTGGGACCAGGACTATCCCGCCCGCCTCGGGCTGCTGCCACGCGAGGGCACGAGTGCGGACGTCCGCTGGTTCGACATCGACCCGTGCTTCGTCTTCCACACGTTGAACGCCTACGAGGACGGCGACCATGTGGTGGTCGACGTCGTACGCCACGACCGGATGTTCGCCACCGTCCTCAACGGCCCCGACGAGGGGCCGCCGACCCTGGCGCGGTTCACGATCGACCTCACCGGCGACAAGGTGCGCGAGGACCGCTCCGACGAGCGCGCCCAGGAGTTCCCGCGCATCGACGAGCGCCGGACCGGCCGGCGTCACCGGTTCGGCTACTCGGTCGGCTTCACCGACGGCATGCCCGGCGATGCGGTCCTCCGGCACGACCTCGCAGCGGGCTCCACCGCCGTACGCAACCTCGGCGCGGGGCGCGAGGCGAGTGAGTTCTGCTTCGTCGCGAACGACGGTGCCAGCGAGGAGGCCGACGGCCTGCTGATGGGCTACGTCCTCGACCGGGCGAGCGGCACCAGTGACCTGGTGATGCTCGACGCGCAGACGCTCGAGGACGTCGCGGCCGTGCACCTTCCGGCCCGGGTGCCGGTGGGCTTCCACGGGAGCTGGAACCCCACGATGGGCGTCAGCCCTTCGTAGCCTTCGCGTTCAGGTACCGCTGCTCCGGGATGCTGGTCGCCAACCGCGCTGCCTCGGCGTACGACGTGCGGGCCTCGTCGAGCCGGCCGCCCATCTCCAGCAGGTGACCACGTACGGCGTGCAGCCGGTGGTGTCGTCGCATCGACGCGACGTCGTGCAGCGGGGCGAGCAGGTCGAGCCCGGCGTCGGGTCCGTCGACCATGGCGACTGCGACCGCGTGGTTGAGCGTGACCACCGGACCGGGTGCCAGGTCGTGGAGCATCCGGTAGAGGGTCTCGATCTGCAACCAGTCGGTGTCCTCGACCGTCAACGCCTCGGCGTGCACGGCTGCGATCGCGGCCTGCAGCTGGAAGGGTCCCACCGGGCCGGTCGGGAGCGCCCGCTCGACGAGGCCGATGCCCTCCTGGAGTCGTGGACGGTCCCACAGCACACGGTCCTGCTCCGCCAGCGGCACGAGCGAACCGTCATCGCGGGTGCGCGCCGCGCGTCGGGCGTCCGTGAGCAGCATCAGGGCCAGCAACCCGGTGACCTCGCCGACGTCGGGGAGATGCGCACCCAGCTGACGGGTGAGGCGGATCGCCTCGTCAGCCAGCGACACGTCGTACAGGCAGGTCCCCGTCGTGCTGGTGTGCCCTTCGGTGAACACGAGGTAGAGCACCTGCGCGGCGGTCTCCACCCGGTGTGGAAGCTCGTCGGGACCCGGGACGGTGAAGCGGGCGTCGATCTCGCGCAGGCGTGCCTTCGCGCGGCTGATCCGCTGCGCCATCGTGGACTCCGGCACCAGGAAGGCTCGCGCGACCTGCGCGGTGCTGAGCCCGCCGACCGCCCGCAGGGTCAGCGCCACCTGCGAGGGCCGCGTCAGCGCCGGGTGGCAGCACAGGAGCAGCAGGGTGAGCGAGTCGTCGCGTTCGGGGGCGTCGGGTGAGGCGAGCAAGACATCGCGGGCCACGAGCTGCTCGCGGTCGGACCGAGCCCGCTCGCTGCGCACGTGGTCGACCAACCGCCGCCTGGCGACCGTGGTGAGCCAGGCTGACGGGTTCTCTGGCAACCCGTCGTCGGGCCACTGCTGCGACGCCGCCAGCAACGCCTCCTGCACGGCGTCCTCGCAGGGGCCGAAGTCACCGTGCCGACGCACCAGGGCGGCCAGGACGTCTGGCGCGCACGCGCGCCAGACGCGCTCGTGGCCGCCTGCGGTCACTGGTCGTCGCCACCTGGCCACATCGCCGGACGAAGCTCGACGACGCCCCCGGGCTGGGCGAACACGGCTGCGATCTCCTCGGCGCGCTGGCGGTTGACGACGTCGAGCATGAAGAACCCGGCCAGGTGCTCCTTCGCCTCGGCGTACGGCCCCTCGGTGGCGAGCTGCCCCTCAGGGCTCCAGCGGTAGAGCGTCGCCGACGCCGGGTCCGCCAGGGCCTCGGCCGTCACGAGCTCTCCCGACGCGGAGATCTCCGTCATCAAGGTGTCGAACTGACGGTCCATCTCGTCGTGCTGCTCCTGGGGCAGTTCCCGGCCCTCGGCCGTGAGGACCTGCGTCGGGTGTCCCCAGGGCACGGGGTTCGAGTGGATCAGGATCACGTACTTCATCGTGGAGCTCCTTCTCAGCGAGACCTGGCGCCGGTGCCCGGCCCTTCGCTGCTACGTCGGAGCCGACCCGGCGTTCTCGACATCCCAGCAGAGTCACCTTCGGGCACGCCCCTGGGGTCCGGTGCCACCGGGGCCGGCTTCGCGGCAGCGGGGGCGCCTCAGGCGGGGGCAGTCTCGAGGGGGAACCGCCACGACGACGACCCGCTCAGGTCCAGCCACAGCTCGGTGCTCGTCACGACGACGCGGGCCAGCACGTGGTCGCACCCGGGGCAGCGCAGCACGGTCCCGGGCCCTGCGAGGAACGCCCGCTGCTCCGCGAACGCGGCCGAGGCCGCGCAGCCGGCACACGTCACGGTGGCCGTGCTGACGTCGACGCCGAAGACCTCGGCGAAGGGTCCGGCAGCAGCATTGCCGTCCAGGGTGTGGTCGTCGTGAGCGTGGCCTTGTCGGGTCATGTCAGCCTCCTGAGGGTCCGAAGCGTTCGGCGCGGATGGTGCGGTTGGGGTAGCCGAGCTCGAGCAGGGCGCGGATCGCGTGCTCCACGAACGCCGTCGGTCCGCACACGTAGGCACGGGGTGGCGGCTGGTGCGGCCAGCCGGGGTCGTGCGGCGTCGCCAGGTCGTCTCCCGTGATCCGGCCGACCGGGCGCAACGCTCCTTCAGGCGCCGCGCGGGTGTAGACGAGGTCCACCTGAAGGCCGTCGTCCTGCGCCCGCTCGGCGAGCTCGTCGGCGTACAGGACCTGGGCGTGGTCGCGCACGGAGTACACCAGCCGGAACGGTGCCCGGCTGCCGGACCGCGCTCGCTCACGCACCATCGCCATCAGTGGCACCACCCCCGAACCGCCCGCCACGAGGAGGATCGGCTGCTCCACCGGGGCGTCCGGACTGGGTGACCAGACGAACCAGCCGCCGATCGGACCCCGCACCTCGATCTCGTCGCCGAGCTCCATGTTCTCCACGAGGTACGGCGACACCTCGCCCTCCCCGACCTCCTGGACCGTGATCGAGACGCGAGTGCCGTCGCTCGGGGTGGAGAGGGAGTAGGCCCGCTGGGCCGAGTAGCCGTCAGCAGCAGTCAGGCGTACGTCGAGGTGCTGTCCCGCCTGGTGTCCCGGCCAGCCGGGGACCTCGAAGGTCATGGTGCGTGCTGTCCCGGTCTCCGAGCGCAGCCCCATCAGGCTGGCGCGCAGCCACCGGGGGCGGGGCCCCCCGACCTTGCCCCGCGTGCGGACGGGGGTCTCAGTCACCGTCGTAGCGTTCCTCGCGCCAGGGGTCCCCGTAGCTGTGGTAGCCGAAGCCCTCCCAGAAGCCGGGCTCGTCGCTGGTGAGCATGGTGAAGCCGTTGAGCCACTTCGCAGACTTCCAGAAGTACAGGTGCGGCACGAGGAGCCGCAGCGGGCCGCCGTGCTCGGCGGGGAGCGGACCGTCGTCGTACTCGTAGGCGAGCCAGGCCTTGCCGTCGAGCAGGTCCTCGAGTGGCAGGTTGGTCGTGTAGCCCCCGTAGGAGTGGGCCATCACGTGGTCGGCGGTGCTCTCGACCTCCTCGAACAGCGCATCGACGGGTACGCCGCGCCAGCGGGTCCCGAGCTTCGACCAGCGGGTGACGCAGTGGATGTCGGTCTCGACGTCCTCGGACGGCAGCGCCATCAGCTGCTCCCACGACCAGGTCGTCCTGTCCTCGGTCTCGGTCGTCAGCGTGAACGCCCAGTCGTCGGTGTCGACGTACTGCGTAGGGCCGGCGGTGAGGACCGGGAAGTCGGCGGTGAGGTACTGACCCGGTGGGAGGGCGGCCGCCTCCGGGTCGCGCCTGCCCCCGAAGCCTCGGGTGATGATCCCCATGTCGCTGTCCTCCCTGGCCGTGCGGGCCAGCTCGCCGAAGCGGTGAGTGTCGGGTCCAGCATGACGCGGCAGCGCGTGCGCCGTCCAGCAGCGGGTCGCATCGCGACGAGAACCCCGACGATCAGCACCGCACCCCCCACCAGCTCCGCGGTGGTGGGCTGCTGGTCGAGCAGGGCCCAGGCCGACGTCATGGCCACGACCGGCGCGAGCAGCACCCACGGGACCACCGCCGACGACGGGTTGCGGCTCAGCAGGGTGTTGAAGATCCCGTAGCCGAGGAGCGAGGCGAGGGCGGCGGTGTAGAACGTCGAGACCACCGCCTGCCACGAGAACGAACCCAGGGCGGCGAGGACGGTGGCCGGCCCGTCGAGGAGGAGCGAAAGTGCCAGCAGGGGAACCGGGACCACGACCGCTGACCACACGGTGAGGGAGAGTCCGCCAGCCACGCCGGAGGCGCGGGAGACGACGTTGCCGATACCCCAGGAGAGCGCACCGAGCAGGCACAGGCCCAGGGCTGCGGCCGTCACCTCACCACCACGGCCGACCGCCACGACGAGGAGTCCCAGCGAACCGAGGGCCACCCCCACGACCTGGGCCCGGCTCGGCTGCTCGCGCAGCACGCCGGCGGCGATCAGCACCGTGAAGATGACCTGGGCCTGCAGCACCAGCGCCGCAAGACCGGGAGTCATGCCCGCCGCCATGGCGACGTAGAGGAAGCCGAACTGTCCCAGCGACATGAACACGCCGACGGCCGCGACGGTGCGCCACGGTGCGGCTGGTCGGCGGACCAGGAAGATCGCGGGAACGACGACGATGGTGAACCTCGTCGCTGCGAACAGCAGGGGCGGGACGCCGTGCATGCCCCAGTCGATGACCACGAAGTTGAAACCCCAGATCGTGGCCACCAAGGCGGCGAGAAGGGAGTCGCGGATGTTCATGGCTCCAGCGTGGAGGTCGTGACCATGAAGCACCAGCGAATCATTGTGCGGTTCTCCATGTAGCGTTGCTGCATGATCGATCTCGTCGCCGTGACCTCCCTCCGCGCCGTCGACACCCACGGGTCCGTGGTCGCGGCCGCTGACGCGCTGGGCTTCACGCCGAGTGCCGTCTCGCAGCAGGTCAAGAGGCTCGAACGTCAGACGAACGTGCCGCTGCTCGAGCGCGTGGGGCGCGGCGTGATGCTGACCCGCGAGGGCAGGCTGCTGGTCGAGGCGGGCGGTCGGCTGCTCGCAGACCTCGAGAGCATCGAGTCGGGGCTGCACCACCAGGCCGGGGCCGTGGTCGGCCGGATGCGGATCACGGCCTTCTCGACCGCCATGCGGGGTCTGGTGGCCCCGCGGGTGCGCGAGCTGCAGCAGGCTCATCCGGATCTCGAGCTGACCCTCACCGAGCGCGAGCCGTGGGACACCATCGAGCTCGTCGCCGCCGGGAAGGCCGATGTCGGGGTGGCCCACAGCTGGGGCGACGTACCGCTGGGGATCCCTGACCACCTCTCCACCACCTCACTGGCCGACGACGTGGCCGACGTGGTGGTGCACGCCAGGCACCCGTTGGCGGGCCGGACCCGGGTCTCGCCTCGTGACCTCCTCGACGAGGCGTGGATCGCGACGCCCGCAGGGACCATCTGCCGCGAGTGGCTCTCCCGGATGTACCAGGGCACCGCGCGGCAGCCGCTGATCGCCCACGAGTCGATGGAGTTCCAGTCCCACCTGGCCCTGGTCCGAGCGGGCCTCGGCATCGCTCTCGTGCCGCGGCTCGGCCGCGAGGACCTCACCGACGACCTCGTCGCGCTCAGGGCCCACGATCCTTTGCCCACGCGCGACATCGTCGCCGTACACCGCCGCAGCATGGCCGAGTCTCCTGCCGTACAGGCCGTCGTGGCTGCGCTCGCCGTCCCCTCCCGGCTCACGGGTCCCTAGACTTCGGCGATGGACCTCAGCGAGTACCTCACGTCCGACGCGACCACCCTGGCCGGCCTGGTGACCGACAAGGAGGTCTCCGCCGCCGAGCTGCTGGCTCTGGCCCGTGAGCGCAACGACGCGGTCAACCCCTCGATCAACGCGGTCGTCGAGCTGCTCGTCGACGTCGCCGACGCCCAGGTGGCCGACCCGGATCTGTCCGGGCCCTTCGCCGGGGTCCCGTTCCTGGTCAAGGACCTGGCCCAGGAGTACGCCGGCTATCCCACCTCCAACGGCTCCCGGGCCCTGGTCGACGACGTCGCCGACCGGCATGCCCTGGTCACACGACGCTTCCTCGAGGCGGGCCTGGTCATCTTCGGCAAGACGAACACCCCGGAGTTCGGCGCCAAGGGGGTCACGGAGCCAGAGCTGTGGGGAGCCGCGCGCAACCCCTGGAACCTGGCCCACACCCCGGGCGGCTCGTCCGGTGGGTCAGGTGCCGCGGTCGCGGCCGGCGTGGTGCCGGCGGCCGGCGCCAACGACGGTGGCGGCTCGGTCCGGATCCCTGCCGCCTGCAACGGGCTGGTCGGCCTCAAGACCAGCCGTGGCCTTGGTCCCTACGGCCCGCAGACGGGTGAGGTGATGTTCGGGATGGTCACCCAGGGTGTCGTCTCGCGCACCGTGCGGGACAGCGCCGGCCTGCTGGACGCGATCATCGCGCCCGACCCGTGCGCCGGCTACGAGGCCGCGCGTCCCGCGGTCCCGTTCGCCGAGCTCGTCTCACAACGTCCGGGCCGGCTGCGGATCGGCTACTCGTCCTCTTCGGCGATCAACGCCAGCCCTGACCCCGAGGCGGTCGCTGCGGTCGAGGCCGCCGCCGCCCTGCTGACCGAGCTTGGCCACGAGGTGGAGGAGGTCTCACCGCCGCACGACGACGAGGCGCTGGCCCGGGACTTCCTGACGATCTGGTTCGCGCAGCTGCACGGCCAGGTCGCCGAGGCGAAGAGGCGGCTGGGGTCACCGGACAGCCACTTCGAGGCCGACACCCTGGCCTGCGCCGAGCTCGGTCGCGCGGCCGGGATGTCCGCCCTGCTGCAGTCGCTGGCGAACGTCAACGGCTACATCCACGCGCTCGCGGGCTTCCACGAGACCTACGACTTCTTCCTCACCCCGACGCTGGCGAAGCCGCCCCTCGCGGTGGATGCGCTCACGTCGCCGGGATCACTCCAGAAGGCCGCCCGGGTGGTGGCGAAGGCGCGGGCCGGGAAGCTGCTCGCGGCCACCGGGGTGCTCGACCAGCTGATCGCCGACAGCCTCGGCTGGGTGCCCTACACCCAGCTGGCGAACCTGACCGGGCGTCCCGCCGTCAGCGTGCCGCTGCACTGGACGGCGAAGGGCCTGCCGCTCGGGGTGCAGTTCGTCGGCCGGCTCGGGTCCGACGGTGCGCTGCTCCAGCTCGCGGCCCAGCTCGAGGAGGCGCAGCCGTGGTCCGATCGCTACGCGTCCCTCGACCCGGCGCTGGGGTAGGGCTTCGCTCGCTCCTCAGCCGGTGACCAGCAGGTCGCGGGTGATGTCGGCGATCGTGGCGGCGCCGACCAGGCCCATGGTCAGGTCGAGCTCGGCGAGGACGTTCTCGATCACCTGGGTGACGCCCTCGGCACCGGCCAGCGCGAGACCGTAGAGGTGGGGGCGGCCCAGGAGGCAGGTGTCAGCGCCCAGGGCCAGGGCGAGGAAGACGTCGGCGCCGGTGCGGATGCCGCTGTCGAAGAGGATCGTCGGGTCCGGACCGACCCGCTCGCGCACCGCCACGAGCGCATCCAGCGCGGCGATGCTGTGGTCGACCTGACGGCCGCCGTGGTTGGACACGATCAGCCCGTCGATGCCGGCCTCGAGCGCGGTGGCGGCGTCGTCGGGGTGCAGGATCCCCTTGAGCAGGATCGGCAGCGTCGTACGACTGCGCAGGGTGGCGAGGTGGTCCCACGACAGTCCGGGGTTGGAGTAGATGTCGAGGAACGTCTCGACGGCCGCGCGCGGCTCCCGGGAGCGCAGGTTCTCGAGGAACCGACCCGGGTAGTTCCGGGTGATCGACACCAGGCTCCGCAGGGCCGCGGCCGTCACCTTGACCTTCTCCGCCGGCGTGGAGGACGCCGCCGCGGCCGCGATGCGCTCGCGGAGGATCTCGACGAACCGTGGGTCCGAGGTGTACTGCGCGAGGCCCTCGCCCTTGGCGAACGGCAGCGAACCGAGGTCGAGGTCCCGCGGTCGCCAGCCCAGCGTCGTGGTGTCCACCGTGACCACCAGGGCGCGGGCTCCGCAGTCCTCCGCGCGCTGGATCATCGAGTCGACGAGGGGCTCGTCGGTCGACCAGTAGAGCTGGTACCAGAACGGCGTCCCACCCATCGCCTTCGCCGTCTGCTCCATCGGGCTGCAGCCCTGCGAGGAGAAGATGTACGGCGTCCCGGCCGCCGCCGCACCCCTGGCGATGTGCACGTCGCTGTCGGAACGGACGAGGGCTCCCGCGCCGACCGGCGCCACCATCACCGGAGCCCGCAGGGCAGTGCCGAGGACGGAGGTGGACAGGTCGCGCGTCCTGGTGCCGTGCAGCATCCGCGGTACGACGCGCCACCGCTCGAAGGCGGCCCGGTTGTGCCGCATCGTCGCGCCCTCGCCGGCCCCACCGGCGACGTAGGCCCAGGCCTCCCGGGACATGGCCGCCTTCGCGCGCTCCTCCAGCAGTGCCGCGCTGACCGGGACGAGCGGCTGCTGGCCGAGGACCCCGGCGCGGTAGATCGAGCCCTGGCGGGTCCGGCCGAGGCCGATCGTCGCTGGTGGAGCCGCGTCGGTGGTCTGGGGGGAGTGGGTGTCGGGAGGAGTCGTCACGGGAGGCATTCTGTCGCGCCGGTGCTCGACAGGGAGGGTCAGGCCACGATGCGTGGCCGCCGGGGCTGCTCGCCTGACGTCGCGGGCATAGGTTGGGAAGAGGTGTGGTTCACCCTTCATGACCCGTGAACAGAAGATCCCCGACTCCTCCCACCCGATCACCGTCACGCCCACGACCGGGAAGGTGAAAGTCGTCGCGAACGGCACCGTCATCGCCGAGTCCACGTCGTCGCTGACGCTGCAGGAGGCCTCCTACCCTCCGGTGCAGTACGTCCCCCTGGGCGACATCGACCCGGCCGTCCTCTCGCGGACCGACACCTCGACGTACTGCCCCTTCAAGGGCGACGCGTCCTACTACTCGATCAGCACCGCGGAGGGCACCGTGACCGACGCCGGCTGGACCTATGACGCGGCCTACGACGCCGTCTCGGAGATCACGGGCCACGTGGCGTTCTACCCCGGGAAGGTCACCGTCACGGTCGAGGGCTGACGACGGGTGGTCTGAGGCGATCCGAGAGGGCAGGGCCCGGGCCGCCGGCCCCAGTGGTTGAATCAGCGCCCCCGCCCCCCCGCCGCAGGAGCTCACGCATGGGAACCAACCAGCGCTCGCAGATCGAGATGACGCCCGAGGAGATCAGTGCGTTCGTCGCCGGCCAGCGCACGGCCATCCTCGCGACGATCGGGGTCGGCGGCCAGCCTCACGTGGTGGGCATGTGGTTCGCGCTGCTCGACGGGGTGCTCTGGTTCGAGACCAAGGCCAAGGCGCAGA
>JBKJON010000060.1:0-3798 GCA_046595715.1 Marmoricola sp. | reverse complement strand
TCCTGGGCCGGAAATGACCCACAGGTATGTCAGGAGGGCCCGATTGTGAGGCGTTTGGTGAGCCGGATACGGCACTCAGAACCCAGAGGTCGCAGGTTCAAATCCTGCTCCCGTTACGAAGGTAAAACCGCAGTTCAGAGGCCCTTTTCGGAGTGATCCGGGAAGGGCCTCTGGCGTTGCTGAATGCAGATGTCAGCACGACGTCAGCAGCGCGGCCACGTGTTGTCGCGCGCTTTAGATACTGTTGGGCGAATGTGAGGGTGACCTCTCGGCTAAAGACCCAGAGGTCAAGCCAGCCAGCCAACGTTGGGATCCATCGGTGCTTCAGTGATGGGCTTAGGGTTGCGTGTTGTCGACGAGCAAACCGTGGTTCTATGCGAGCGATTCGGCCCGTGTCTTGATGCCGCGCATCATCCTGCGGCACATGGCAAAGTCGCCGAACTCCATCAGTAGTACGGCCACGATGGCGGTCAGCGGGTGTCGCCAGTCGCGGAGTGCGTAGATCCGGGTGACGAGTCGGGTCTGGTTCCCGTCCTGGGATGAGAGTCTCCACACCCAAGTGCTGTCGGGCTTGCTCCACAGCAGCCACCGATTGATCTCAAAGGCGTGAACCTTGAACGCGGTGGTCTCGGTCGGCGTGGGTGCCATCGATACCCATTGGCCGACCTCGAGGTGCTGCAGCTCCGGCAAGACGCTTGTGGCGCTGGGATGGGCCAGGTTGTCGAGCAGGTCGTTGCTGTACCAGCCTGCGCGCAAGCACCCGACCTGCACGAGCCACGGCCAGACCGCCTCGGGCGGGGCATCGATGGTGATAGCCCGTGTCGCAATGAACTGGGCGTCGCCGACGAGCGCGTCACCGGGCATTGCTTCGGCAAGCTCGGACGCTGTCGCTCCCCAGCGAAGGTGCCACCCGCGGTAGAGGGGCGCAGTCAGGAAGAGAGGCAGGTCGAAGAGCACATCGCGCAACTGTGCGAGCAACTGTCGATGTGCGGGCCGTGGCGTTGCGGCGGCGGTCATTCGATCGCGGTCCCTTCTGCGGTCCCAATGTTGGGCCTGCACCCAGGATTGCGACTCTTACCGCGCTCGGTAAGAGTCGATGGACTCTGGCTGCGCGGTGTACTTCGGCACTGGTGGCGGTGACGTGCCACTTAGATGATCGACTGGTGACCATCGTGCGAAGGTTGACGCAGCAGGTGCGGGACCGGCCCACCGTTGCCTTCGTGGTGCTCGCGTTCCTGTTCAGCTGGGCCGCGTGGTTGCCCCTCCTGGCAGCGGTGCAGGGCTGGCTGCCGATGAAGCCCTGGTCCGGGTTGCATCTGATCGGCGGGCTGGGTCCTGCGGCGGCAGCGGTCGTGGTCTTGAGCCTCACTCAGGGGCGGGCCGGATTGCGCCGACTGTTGGGTCAGCTGACCGCCTGGCGAGGCCGTCGCGCGGCCTGGGCCTTCGCTCTACTCGTGCCCCCGGTGCTGCTGGTCTTCGCAGCGCCTTTGTCTGCGTTGGTTGCGGGCAGTCCTCTGGGCGGGCTCCGTTGGTCGGCGTTCGGCACCTCGACCGAGTTCTCATCGCTTCCGCTGGCGATCTGGTGGATCGTCAATCTTGTCTTCTACGGGTTCGGCGAAGAGGTCGGCTGGCGTGGGTTTCTCCAACCCCGACTCGAGGGCCGTCATTCGGTCGTCACAGCGGCCGGACTGGTGAGCCTGCCCTGGGCGGTCTGGCACCTGCCGTTGTTCGGGATCACACCCAGCTACCGTGCGATGCCGATCGTGGGCTTCATCGGGTTCGCGGCCAGCATCTGGGTCGCCTCGTGGATCTTCGCCTGGCTTCTCCACCTGGGACGCGGCAGCCTGCTCATTGTCGTGGTCTTCCACGCCTGGTTCGACATCGTCACGACTTCCCCGCTCGGCCGTCGGGCGCTGCCCACCATGATGGGGTTCGCGATCACCATCCTCGGCCTTGTGGTGTTGCGCAGCATGCTGCGGCAGCCCCGTTCCGCGAGCATACGGGGCGATGGCCAACCGCACACAGTGCGCATCCACGGCCCTGAGCGCCCCCGGCAGCGGTGACCTTTGGAGCGCTCGAGGCAGACCGAGACTTCATCGCCCGACGTTCTTGGGTGAGTGCGTGAGCACGCGGGTCGAGCTATGGGAGGCGCCGCCCCTGCCATGGCCCGGCGAGGTCTGGAACACTTGCCCGCTGCGCAAAACCGCTCCGGAGGGCGTACCCCGGAGACGGCTTGGCTTACTGGAGAAGAGCTAACTCTGCCTCCCGCCTTGGGCGGTGGGCGCGGCCGCTCTCGCCAATTCGAACGTACTCCGAAACACCTTCGTCCGACCCTGCTGGGCGCGTTCGAAGACCGAGTGCAGTCACCGCTGGCGTTCGCGCCTGGCGCCGCATGGACACGCCGATGCTGTGGCGAGGCGGACTCGCAGCTTGCCGACGATCAGGCCAGTGACGGTTCCCGATTGAGGGCTTTCGACTCTTCGCCCTGGACCGGATTGGAGACAGGCTGTATGCAACGGGCGCCCCGCGCGATCGTGCCCGAGGAAAGAGTCGAAGTGGAAGCACTGGATGTTCGCCCCGCCACGACCCACGCATTGCATGACCCGCCGTCGGTTCAAGGCCCTGGTCATTGGCCATACATTCTTTCGGCCGCATTGGCTGTTGCCGCTGCGGTGGCCTCTGGCCTGAGTGTGGCTCGGCCGTCTCTGCTCATGGGTGTTGCTGGAAGCAACGGGAACATGCGCGGTACCGCGGTCGTCGTCTTCGTGGTCGGTGTACCTGTCCTCATTCTCGCGATGATCGGAGCATCGCGGGGGTCGGCGCGGGCGTTCGTGGTCTGGTTGGGCACGCTCGGGTATCTGCTCTACCAGGCGGTGTTGTTCTGCTTCGCGACACCGTTCAACAACTTGTTCCTGATCTATGTGGCCTATCTCAGCCTCGCGGTGTGGAGCATCGTGCTGTTGCTGCGAGGCGCTGATCTGGACGCCTTCGGGGCACGATTGTCGCCAAAGACGCCCATCCGGTACGTCGCAGGCTTCGCCCTCGTGGTCGTCGTCCTCAATGCGACGGCGTGGCTCGCCGGCATCGTGCCCACTGTGTTCAGCGACGATCCCGGGGAGTTCCTTACCGAAACGGGGCTGCTGACGAACCCTGTCTACATTCAGGACCTCGCGATCTGGCTGCCGCTGCTCGCGACCAGCGCCGTCGCGGCGTGGCGTCACCAGATCTGGGGCCAGCTGATCACCGCGGCGATGCTGGCCCTGTTCGTGCTGGAATCCATCAGCATTTCAGTCGATCAGTGGTTCGGCTCGCACGCAGATCCCGGTTCGTCAGCGTCGTCCATGACGATGGTGCCGGTCTTCGCAGCGGTCAGTCTCGTGACAGTGGTACCGCTCGTTGTCTTTTTGCGCAACCTCGACCGGACGTCATGACGAGGGCTGCAGCAGCTCGCACCATCCTCCGGAGGCGCTCGTCGCTCGGGATCGCCGTCAGGGTTTGACCTTGAACCGAGCCGTCTTTCCTGCTCCCCTGGCGCAGCGCCCGATCTGGGAGACGAGATCGCGGTTCCAGGCTTCGAACAGATGGGTGTACTGGTGGTCGAGCTCGAGGGCGGCGAGATGACCTGGATCAGTGCTCATCAGCCGGGTGAGTCGTGCGCTGCACAGTTCCAGTGAATCCGTGTGCCGGTGGATGCTCGACCGGGTGAGGATGCGCCCGTGGTGAAGTCAGTTGTCGTTCGGGATGCTGGGGTGCCGGAGACGCTCGTGGGCTGCGCATGGGCTCGAACACGTTGAGCGA
>JBKJON010000339.1:0-9701 GCA_046595715.1 Marmoricola sp. | reverse complement strand
CGCGAGCCCGCAGTCGAGGTCAGGCTGCCCGCGCAGTACCGCCCCCCGGTCGCCGCGATGGTCGACCTGGCCGAGGCCGTCGAGGAGCACACCCGCGTGGTCAAGGAGTGCACCTAGCGCTCTCAGCGCAGCCCGGTGCTCCGCTCCAGAGCCAGCCGGACCAGCCGCTCCACCAGCTCGGGATAGGTCAGGCCCGAGGCCTGCCAGAGCAGCGGGAACATCGACGTGGCCGTGAAACCGGGCATCGTCTCGACCTCGTTGACGACCACGCGACCGTCCTTGAGCACGAAGAAGTCGACCCGAGCAAGCCCCTCCACGTCGAGGGCCTCGAACGCGCGTACGGCCAGGTCACGCACCCTCTCCCGCACGTCGTCGTCGATGGAGGCGGGGATCTGGAAGCTCTGCTCGAGGTACTTCGCCTCGAAGTCGTAGAAGGAGTGCTCCGACCCGACGGTGATCTCCGCGATCTCGCTGGTCTCGGGATCACCCCCGTCCAGTCCCTGCAGTACGCCGATCTCCACCTCGCGCGCGTCCGTGGCGGCCGCCTCGACGAGGACCTTCGGGTCGAACCGGCGCGCCTCCTCGATCGCCGCGTCGAGGTCGGCCGACGAGCCGACCCGGGTGATCCCGAAGCTCGAACCGGCCCGGGCGGGCTTGACGAACACGGGATAGCCCAGGGCCTCGACCGCCTCGCGGATCGCAGCGGGGTCGCGCTCCCACTGGCGCGGCCGCACCAGCACGTAGGGCAGCACCGGTAGCCCGGCGGCGAGGAACAGCTGCTTCATGAAGTGCTTGTCGGTGCCCACGGCGCTGGAGAGCACCCCCGCTCCGACGTAGCGGACGCCGGCCATCTCCAGCAGCCCCTGCAGGGTGCCGTCCTGACCCCAGGGGCCGTGCATCACCGGGAACACGACGTCGACCTCGCCGAGGACGGAGGGGACCTCCTCGGCCTCGGTGACGACCAGGCCCTGACCGGGGGTCAGCGCGATCTCCAGGTCGCCGGTCACCGAGGGCAGCTCGCCGGCGGGCCCGAGCGCCAGGTGCCCCGGGTCGGCCGACTCGAGCACCCAGCGTCCGTCGGTGGCGATGCCGACGGGCACCACGTCGTACTTCGTCGGGTCCAGCGCGGCGATCACGCTCCCCGCGGAGATGCAGGAGATGGAGTGCTCGCTGGAACGGCCCCCGAAGACGACGGCGACCCGTGGCTTGCTCACGGTCCCGACCCTATAGGCGGCGGTGCCGGCAAATACGCTGGCGACATGCGCCCCGCCACTCAGGCCGTCCACCTCGGCCGCCCTCCGCACGAGCCCGACCAGCCGCTCAACATCCCGATCACGATGGCCTCGACCTACGTCGCCGGTGGGGACCTCGAGTACGGCCGCTACACCAACCCGACCTGGACCGCCTTCGAGGACGCTCTCGGCGGGCTCGAAGGGGGCCGCTGCCTGGCCTTCGCCAGCGGGCTGGCCGCGGTGGCGACGATCTTCGACCTCGTGGGGAACGGCGAGAAGGTCGTCGCGCCCCGGCACGCCTACACCGGGTCCGTCATGCAGCTCGGGGACCTGGAGCTGCGCAACCGCGTCACGCCCGTGCTCGTCGACATCACCGACACCGCAGCCGTGGTCGCCGCCTGCGAGGACGCCTCCCTGGTCTGGCTGGAGTCACCGACCAACCCTGCGATGGAGGTGGCCGACGTCGCGGCCATCACGAAGGCCGCGCACGACGCCGGCGCCTACGTCGTGGTCGACAACACCTTCGCGACCCCGATCCTGCAGCAGCCGCTCGAGTGGGGGGTCAACCTCGTCGTGCACTCGGCGACCAAGTACATCGCAGGCCACTCCGACGTGCTGATGGGGGCGATCATCACCCGCGACGACGAGCTGCACGGCGTGCTCAAGGGGCGACGCGACCTCTACGGCGCCATCCCCGGGACCTTCGAGGCCTGGCTGGCCCTGCGCGGGCTGCGGACGCTGCAGCTGCGGGTCGAGCGTGCGCAGGCCAACGCCCAGGAGCTCGTACGCCGCCTCCGGGAACGCCCCGACGTCACCGAGGTTCGCTACCCGGGCTTCGGCGGGATGGTCGCGATCGTCCTCCCCACCGGCGGCATCGCCGACCTCGTCCAGCACTCGACCGAGCTGTGGGTCTACGCGACGTCCCTCGGCGGAGTCGAGTCCACCCTGGAGCGCCGCCGCCGCTGGCAGGCCGAGGCGGCCACCATCCCCGACGGCCTGATCCGGCTCTCGGTCGGCATCGAGGACGTGGAGGACCTCTGGGAGGACCTCAGCCAGGCCCTGGACGCCGCCCTGACCTGAGTACGCAAGGTCCTGCTGCGCTTCGGCGTGTCAACCCCGAAGCGGTGGTCACGAGGGTGACACTCGAAACGGCTCGTGTGACTCCGGTCACACCCCAGGGCTGCCGCGCATGCAGCACGCGGCGCGGCTCGGGACGCACACCGGGAGGAACCCTCCATGAAGCGAGTCACACAGGTCGCGGCGGTCACCACCGTCGTCCTGGCCGCCACCGCCGTAGGCACCAACGTCTCGGCGCTCAAGATGACCAACCACCTCTCCAGCGACGAGGCCGCCCTGACATCCGCGCGAGTCTCCGCCGACCAGCGGGTCGAGAGACGCGTGAGCGCCCTACTCAGGCAGATGACCGTCAAGGAGAAGCTGCAGCAGGTCCAGCTCCTCTCCGACGGGCAGATCACCGACGCCGACGCGAAGGCCGGTGTGGGCGGTGTGTTCTCGCTCACCGACCCCGTCAAGATCAAGCACTTCCAGCGTCTCGCGGTCGAGAAGTCCCGCCTGCACATCCCGATCCTGTTCGCCTACGACACGATCCACGGCTACCGGACGATCTTCCCGGTGCCGCTCGGTGCAGCGAGCTCCTTCGATCCCGCGGTCGCCCGGACCGACGCCTCCATCGGAGCGCGCGAGTCCGCGACGGTCGGCATCAAGCAGATCTACAGCCCGATGGTCGACGTCTCCAGCGAACCCCGCTGGGGCCGGATCGTCGAGGGCAACGGCGAGGATCCCTACCTCGGCTCCGCGATGGCGGCGGCCCGGGTCACGGGCGCCCAGGGCCGGGACTACTCGGCCCGCGACAAGACGCTCACCAGCGTCAAGCACTTCGTCGGCTACGGACAGCCCGAGGGCGGCCGCGACTACAACACCACCGACATCTCCGAGTCGCGTCTGCGCAACATCTACCTGCCGCCGTTCAAGGCAGCGATCGATGCCGGCTCGGACACGGTCATGTGCTCCTTCAACTCGCTCAACGGCGTGCCCGGCTGCGCCAACAAGTTCACCGAGACCGACATCTTGAAGAAGGAGTGGGGCTTCGACGGCTTCATCGAGAGTGACTACACCGCTGTCGCCGAGACCCGCGCCTGCCCGCCCGTCACCCCGGCCGAGGGCTCGTGCGGCCACGGGACCGCCGCCGACGGCCCCGAGGCCGGAGCCAACGCCCTGATGGCCGGCACCGACTCGGAGATGGTCAGCACCAACATCCGCGACTACGGCCAGCAGCTGCTGGCCCAGCACCGGATCACCAGGAGCCGGCTCGACGACGCTGTCCGGCGCATCCTGCGGATCAAGTTCCGCGCCGGCCTGTTCGAGCACCCCTACGTCGACCAGAAGAAGGCCGTCGACCCCGCCTCCTTCGTCACGGCCGCCGACCGGGCCGCTGCCCGGAGGGCCGCGTCCCGCTCGATGGTGCTGCTCAAGAACGACGCCCAGCCGAACGGCTCCGGCGCCCTGCCGCTCGACCCGAGGAAGAAGACCGCGGTCATCGGGCCGCTGGCCGACAACCAGCACGCCATGCTCGGTCCCTGGTGGGGCCGCGGCGTCGACGAGGACGCTGTCAGCGTCTACACCGGGATCAAGGCGCAGTCCCCGGGCGCGTCCTTCAGCCAGGGCTGCACCATCGAGCCCCTGGAGCCCCCGGCGAACACTCCGGAGAGCGAGTGCGGGACCACGGACGGCTTCGCAGACGCGGTCGCGAAGGCCGAGGCCGCCGACCAGGTGGTGCTGGCGCTGGGTGAGTCGCGCGAGATGAGCGCCGAGGCGGCCTCGCGCTCCGAGATCGACCTGCCCGGCAAGCAGCAGGAGCTGATCGACGCGATCGCGAAGACCGGCAAGCCGTTCGTGGTGGTGCTCTTCAACGGGCGTCCGCTCACGCTGTCGAAGGTCGCGGCGTCCTCCCCCGCCATCCTCGAGGCGTGGTTCCCCGGCATCGAGGCGGGGAACGCCGTGGCCGACGTGCTCTTCGCGAAGACCAACCCCGGCGGCAAGCTTCCGGTGTCCTTCCCGCAGACGCTCGGACAGGTGCCGATCTACTACAACCACGAGCCGACCGGCCGCCCCTGCGACGTCACCCAGAAGTACGTCTCGCGCTACCGCGACCTGCGCACGTGCGACCCGCTGTACTCGTTCGGGTTCGGCCTGAGCTACACGACCTTCTCCGTCTCCGGGCTCACCCTCGACAAGACGACGGTCAGCAGGAAGGGGCAGGTCCGGGCCACGGTGAGCGTCAAGAACACCGGGACCCGCAGCGGCGACGAGGTGGTGCAGCTCTACCTGCACGACCCCGTGGCCAGCCTCTCCCAGCCCGTACGCCGCCTGCGAGGCTTCGAGCGGGTGACCCTGAAGCCGAACCAGTCACGACGCGTCACGTTCACCATCGACCGCAGCGACTTCGGCTTCTACGACAACGACGGCAAGTACCTCGTCGAGCCAGGCACCATCGAGCTGTACGCCGGGGACTCCTCCCAGGCCACGCTGACCACGTCGTTCGAGGTCAGGCGCTGACACCTGGCGTGTCGACGGAGCTGCACCAGCGTGGCCAGGAGGCGGGTGCAGCTCGCCTGGCCCGGTGGGTGGTGCTCAGTCGCGCTCGTGCTTGGTGTCGCGCGCGATGAAGGCATACATCATGTCGCGGGCGCTCATCTCGCCCGCGACCACGGCCGCGACGTGCTGCGCCACCGGGGCGTCGACGCCGTGCTGGGCGGCGAGGTCGAAGATCGAGGCGCAGGACTTGGCACCCTCGGCGATCTGGCGGGTGGAGGCGACGATCTCCTCGGTGGTCATCCCCTGCCCGAGCTTCTCACCGAAGGTGCGGTTGCGCGAGAGCGGCGAGGAGCAGGTGGCGACCAGGTCGCCCAGCCCGGCCAGGCCCATCAGGGTCAGGGGGTCGGCCCCGAGCTTCATCGCCAGCCGGGCGGTCTCGGCCAGCCCGCGGGTGATCAGGGACGCCGTCGTGTTGTCGCCGAAGCCGAGGCCGATGGCCATGCCGACGCACAGCGCCACGACGTTCTTGTAGGCGCCACCGAGCTCGCAGCCGAGGACGTCGGTGCTGCGGTAGGGACGGAAGGCCTGGGAGTGGCACAGGTCCTGCAGCCGTCCGGCCACCACCTCGTCGGCGCAGGCGATCACGCTGGCGGCCGGTTCACGCAGGGCGATCTCGCGGGCCAGGTTGGGACCGCTGACGACGGCGATGCGCTCGGGCCCGGCACCGGTGACCTCCGCGATCACCTCGCTCATCCGCTTGGTGGTGCCGAGCTCGACGCCCTTCATCAGCGAGACGAAGACCGCGTCGGGGGGCATCAGGTGTGTCCAGTGACCGAGGTTCTCGCGCAGCGTCTGGGAGGGCACCGAGAGCACCACGAACTCCGCCCCTGCTGCGGCCTGTGCCGGGTCGGCGGTGGCTCGGACCGTCTCGGGCAGCCCGATCCCGGGGAAGTACTCCGTGTTCTCGTGGCGCTCGTTGATCGCCGCGCACACCTCGGGTCGGCGCCCCCAGATCGTCACGTCGTTGCCGGCGTCGGCGAGCACGAGGCTGAACGCCGTACCCCACGAGCCAGCGCCGAAGACCGCGACCTTGCTCATGGTTCCCCCCGATCCCGCTTGGCCGGGTTGCCGATCTCGTTGATCCCCGACTCTCTCGGGTCGAAGCGTACGGCGGGGGCCTTCTCCCCGCGCAGGTCCTCGACCAGCAGGGTGATCGCCGCCATGATCCGGTCGGTCGCCTGGTGGAGCACCTCGTTGGTGAGCGGCTTCCCGACCAGGTCGCTGAGGTCGACGGGGTCACCGACCTTGTAGGAGGTGGTCTTGCGCGGGAACGGGTGCGGTCGCGCGGAGTACGCCGGGAGCAGGTCCTGCACGCCCCACTGGCCCACCGGGATCACGGGGCAGCCGGTGGCCAGGGCGATCCGGGCGGCACCGGTCTTGCCGCGCATCGGCCAACCGCCGGGATCCTTGGTGATCGAGCCCTCGGGATAGACACCGATGCACTCGCCCGCGTCGACCGCCTCGACAGCCTTCCCGAAGGCCGTCGCCGCACCCTCGCTCATCCGGGTGACCGGGATCTGCTGGGCGTCCCTGGCGATGTACTTCAGCAACGGGGTGCGAAACAGCGCCTCCTTGGTGAGGTAGCGCACCAGCCGACCGTGGGCGTAGAGGAAGTAGCCGAGCGTCATGGGGTCGAGGTGGGAGATGTGGTTGACGGCGACCACGCAGCCGCCGGCGGCCGGGATCTTCTCGCCGTCGATCCAGTCGCGCTTCGTCAGGACCAGCACGGCGGGCTCCACGATGGCGACCACGACCGTCCACGCCCAGCCGCGCTTCTGCTGCAGCGGTCGAACCTTGCCCACCCGGACCCTCCCCCTGCCTCGCGCCCCGTTTGCCGCGCCCTGCGCCTAGCCGACCCTACTGCCAGGCCGCCCTGTCGCCCGGGAACCAGAGGACCCGAGGCTGGACCAGACAGGACTCCCCCGGCCGGCTTTGGGCCCGCTGTGGGCCCGCTCTGAGCATGCTCCGGGACCGATCAGGGACCTCGCAGGGTCGACTGAGAGGATCGTAGGGATGTCGCACACGTTCGCCCTCCTGATGCCGGTGAAGACCCTCACCCTGGCCAAGTCCCGTCTCGAGGTGCCCCGACCAGACCAGCGCGCGCCGCTGATGCGCGCCTTCGCCCTCGACGCCATCGAGGCCGCGTCGAGGGCCGAGGCGGTGGCGCAGGTCTATGTGGTCACCGACGAGCCCGGGTTCGAGGTGGAGGGCGTGGTGCGTCTGCCCGACGAGGGCGACGGCGACCTCAACCGCGCCCTGCACGCGGCCGCGCTCCGGGTGCGACTCCTCGATCCCGGACGCGCCGTCGCGGCGATGTGCGCGGACCTCCCGTGCCTGCGCCCCGTGGACCTGGGCACGGCCCTCGCGGCCGGGATGACACCGCGCTGGTTCGTCGCCGACGCCTCTGGCAGTGGTACGACGCTGCTGGCCGCCGGCCCCGGGGTGGACCTCGACCCGCACTTCGGAACCGGTTCGGCCCATCTCCACGAGCGTTCCGGGGCCGACCCGGTCCGCGCCGAGGTCACCACGTTGCGCATGGACGTGGACACCGAGGCCGACCTCGAGCAGGCGCTGGTCCTCGGTGTCGGTCCCCGCACCGCAGCCGCCCTGGAACAGCGACCCGCACCCCTGTGATCTGAGCGCATGCCTGACGACGGGACCTGGGCGCACGACAGAGCGGCACCGACCCCGACGGGTCGGCGCCGCTCTGTGTCTGGTGCCGTGGTTCAGGACTTCTTGGCGGTCTTCTTTGCTGCGGTCTTCTTGGCGGGAGCCTTCTTCGCGGCGGTCTTCGTGGCCGGAGCCTTCTTGGCCGCTGCTGCCTTGGCGGGCGCCTTCTTCGCCGGGGCCTTCTTCGCCGGAGCCTTCGTGGCCGTCTTGGTGGCAGCCGCCTTGGCCGGGGCCTTCTTGGCCGGCGTCGCCTTCTTCGCCGGAGCAGACTTCTTGGCCGCAGGCGTGCTCGTGGCCTTCTTCGCCGTTCCGCCACCGGCTGCCTTCTTGGCGACCGCTGCCGTCCTGCGCACCGCCGGCTTGGCAACACCGGGCGTGGCCCTCTCGACGGCGGCCAGCGTCAGCTTGGGCAGCTTCTTGGCACCCGAGACGACGTCCTTGAGCTGGGCACCGGGCTTGAACGCCGGGACAGCCTTCTTCTTGGCCTTGATCCGCGCACCGGTTGCGGGGTTGCGCACCCAACGGGCGTCACGCACTCGCTTCTCGAAGGAGCCGAAGCCCGTGATGGCGACCTTCTCGCCCTTGGCCACCTCGCGGGTGATGGTGTCGAGCACCGACTCCAGCGCGTGTGCAGCCGCCTTGCGGTTGCCTTCATAGCGAGCTGCGAGGGTATCGATCAACTGACTCTTGTTCACAAGCTTCCCTTTCGTGAACGTCAGCCGAGCGCTTTGCTCGACTAATCGCTTTGCACGCTAGGGAAAAGTGACACCCACCACAACGGGAAACAGGCGTGTCGCCGCACAGATACGGCAAAAGGCCCATGAAATCAGTGAATTGTCACTGGTTTCCACGATGGACGCGAGTTTTCGAAGGTGGCGATCTCTTCCTCGCGCGCCAAGGTGATGCCGATGTCGTCGAGTCCTTCAAGCAGTCGCCAGCGGGTGTAGTCGTCGATGTCGAAGGAGTCCTCGATCGCGTCAGGACCCTCGCCAGACTTGACCGTCCGGCTCTCCAGGTCGACGGTCACGGTCGCGCCGGGGCTTGCCTCGAGGTGATCCCACAGACGCTGCACGACCTTCTCGTCCACCTGTGCGGCCACCAGGCCAGATTTGCCTGCATTGCTGCGGAAGATGTCGGCGAACCGTGAGCTGATCACCGCCCGGAACCCGTAGTTCTGCAGGGCCCACACGGCGTGCTCCCTCGAGGAGCCGGTGCCGAAGTCAGGCCCCGCAACGAGGACCGAGCCGTCGGCGTACGACGCAATGTTGAGCACGAACGACGAATCGCCACGCCAGGCTGCGAAAAGTCCGTCCTCGAAACCTGTCCGGGTGACCCGCTTCAGGTAGACGGCCGGGATGATCTGGTCGGTGTCGACGTTGCTGCGGCGCAGCGGGACACCCACCCCCGTGTGTGCCTTGAACTTCTCCATCAGGCGCCTCTTTCCGTCGTGTTCGACTCAGGCATGCGACCCAGGTCAGCAGGTGAGCTGAGCGTTCCGCGGACCGCGGTGGCTGCCGCGACCGGGACCGAGACCAGATGGGTGCGGCCGCCCTTGCCCTGTCGTCCCTCGAAGTTCCGGTTGGAGGTGGAGGCACTGCGTTCCCCGGGGGTGAGCTGGTCGGGGTTCATGCCCAGACACATGGAGCATCCGGCCCCGCGCCACTCGGCCCCCGCTTCCTTGAAGATCACGTCGAGACCCTCTTCCTCGGCCTGCATGCGCACCCGCACAGACCCCGGTACGACGAGCATGCGGGTGTCCTTGTCCACCGTGCGGCCCTTGATGACCTCCGCAGCGAGACGGAGATCCTCGATCCGGCCGTTGGTGCACGAGCCCACGAAGACCGTGTCCACCTTGATCTCACGCATGGGGGTGCCAGCCTCGAGACCCATGTACTCCAAGGCCTTCTCCGCGCCTATGCGTTCGTCGGCATCCTCGAAGCCGGCCGGGTCAGGCACCATCCCTCCGAGCTGCACCCCTTGGCCCGGGTTGGTGCCCCAGGTGACGAAGGGAGTCATGGTGGAGGCGTCGAGCATGATCTCCTCGTCGAAGACAGCGTCCTGGTCGGTGCGCAAGGACTTCCAGTGCTCCACCGCCGCATCCCAGTCGGACCCCTGGGGCGCCAAGGCCGGACTCATCGCCCCGGACCAGACGACGTTCGACTACATCGCGGGTCGACCGGAGGC
>JBKJON010000295.1:0-4679 GCA_046595715.1 Marmoricola sp. | reverse complement strand
CCCGACGTCGGCGTGACCAGCCCCTCGCGATAACGCGCGCGGGACCCCGCCGGCGTCGTGCGGTCAGCGCCGACCCCGGCGCCGGTCTCAGGGGTCTGGGCGGTGTCGGTGGTCTCGGTGTGCGGGGTCATGTCGGCCTCCTACTCAACCCAGTCAACCAGAACAGCAGACCTTCACGCCCGGCCGAGACGCTGCGTGGAACCCAGGTCTTCAACCGTTGCCGGACCGTTCACGGCGTTGCTAAAGTCGCTGCCTCCCGTCGTGAGTCGCTCCCACCTGCGCTCGGAACGAATCGGGGGACTATGCGTGTCCCTCCGACGGCCGTGCGGGCGGCGCGTGGACCGAGATCCTGGTACACGTCGCGTACCGATCCTGCCGCTCCACCGAGAGGAACGCGATGCCCGCGATCGACCTGAACGCCGACCTGGGTGAGGGCTTCGGACACTGGACGCTCGACGACGACCGGGCGCTGCTCGAGGTGGTCAGCAGCGCGAACGTGGCGTGCGGCTACCACGCGGGGGACGCATCGATCATGCGGCGGGTCTGCGTACGGGCGGTTGCGGCAGATGTAGCCATCGGCGCGCAGGTCGGCTACCGCGACCTGCCCGGCTTTGGTCGCCGGTTCATCGACATCGAGCCCGCAGCGTTGGCTGCCGACGTGATCTACCAGATCGGTGCCCTCGACGCGTTCGCCCGGATCGCCGGGTCCAGGGTGCGCTACGTCAAGCCGCACGGCGCGCTCTACAACGCGATCGTCCACCACGAGGAGCAGGCAGCCGCCGTGGCCGAGGCCGTGGCCGCCTACGACGCCGACCTGCCGGTGCTGGGCCTGCCGGGCTCGGTGTGGCTGCGGGTCGCCTCCGAGGCGGGGCTGCGCACGGTCTCGGAGGCCTTCGCCGACCGCGCGTACACCCCTGACGGGACGCTGGTACCGCGACGAGAGGCGGGGGCCGTGCTCGACGACGTCGCGGACATCACCGCTCGCTGCGTGGCGATGGCC
This sequence comes from Marmoricola sp., assembly GCA_046595715.1. Classification (GTDB taxonomy): domain Bacteria; phylum Actinomycetota; class Actinomycetes; order Propionibacteriales; family Nocardioidaceae; genus Marmoricola. The sequence goes on along the minus strand of JBKJON010000295.1, from coordinate 3,679 downwards.
TCCGGCGACCCTGTGACCGACGTCGAGGGTGGCGAGCTGTGGCTGACGCCCGACTCGATCTGCGTCCACGGCGACAGCCCCGGAGCCGTCGAGGTCGCCAGGTCGGTCCGCGACGCCCTCGCCGGGGCCGGCGTCGACCTCCGTCGGTTCGCGAGCTAGCCGTGAAGATCCTCCCGAGCGGCAGCACCGGCCTTCTCGTCGAGCTCGACGACCTCGAGCAGGTGCTGGCGCTGTACGCCGCGCTGCGCGAGTCGCGCCCGGACGGCGTGGTCGACCTGGTCCCCGCCGCGAGGACCGTCCTGGTCGTCATCGATCCTGAGGTGACCACCCTGGCCGCGGTGGGGGAGGCCGTACACGACACCGAGCCTCGGTCGGACCTGACGGGCGCCGCTGAGGAGGCCGTGGAGATTCCGGTTGTCTACGACGGTGAGGACCTCGCCGACGTGGCGGCGGCGATGGGCTGCGACGAGGCGGAGGTGGTGCGTCTTCACACTGAGGAGGAATGGACCGTGGCCTTCTGCGGCTTCGCGCCCGGATTCGGCTATCTCATCGGCACCCGTTCGGAGTGGAACACTTCCCGCCGTGACAGCCCGCGCACCAAGGTGCCCGCTGGGTCGGTGGCGCTGGCGGGGGAGTTCAGCGCGGTCTACCCGCGGGCCTCGCCGGGGGGTTGGCAGCTGATCGGCCGCACCGAGCACCCTGTCTTCGACCTCGACCGCGATCCCCCCGCACTGCTGCAGCCCGGGCGGCCCGTCCGCTTCGTCAACGCCGGCAGGACCGCAGAACGCAGGAGGGGGAGCACCAGGAGGACTGAGACGCCCTCCGAGGATGCTGCACTGGAGGTGCTGAGCACCGGGGTGCTGACCACGGTGCAGGACCGAGGCAGGATCGGCCAGGCAGCGCTGGGCATCGGCCGCTCGGGCGCGGCGGACCGGCGGTCGGCCGCGCTGGCCAACCGGCTGGTCGGCAACGAGGCTGACGCCGCCGTGCTCGAGGTGACCATGGGTGGACTCGAGCTGCGTGCCCATCGGACGCTCACCCTGGCTGCGACCGGTGCCCGCTGCCCGGGCGTGCCCCACCACGCGCCGTTCACGCTGCGCCCCGGCGAGCGGATCGACCTCGGCTTCCCGGTCTCCGGCGTGCGGACCTACCTCGCCGTACGGGGCGGCATCGCCGTCGCCAAGGTGCTGGGCTCGCGCTCCACCGACGTGCTCTCGGGCCTCGGCCCGCAGGCCCTCGATAGCGGCGACGAGCTGCCGGTCGGGGCGTGCGAACAGGCGATGCCCGGCGTGGACGTCGCGCCGGTGGCCGAGCCGCCGGCCGGAGAGGTCCGCCTGGTCGTGCACGAGGGTCCGCGACGCGACTGGTTCACCGACGGCGCATGGGCGACGCTGTGCACCGAGCAGCACCGGGTCACCGCCGACAGCAACCGCATCGGTCTGCGCCTCGAGAGCTCGTTGCTGGAGCGGGCGCACGAGGGCGAGCTGCGGAGCGAGGGCATGATGCGCGGCGCTATCCAGGTCACTCCCGAAGGGGGGCTGGTGCTGTTCCTCGCCGACCATCCTGTCACCGGCGGCTACCCGGTGATCGGGTATGTCGAGGACCACGACGTCGACCTGTGCGCCCGGCCAGCCCGGCCAGCCCGTCCGGTTCGCCCCCGCGAAGAGCTCCGGCTCATGATCGCCGTCACGATCATGCAGCCCACACGCTGCGCGTGTTCCAGGTGGGCAACGCGTGCCAGGTCCAAGTGGCCGGTCACACGGATCCCCTTCGCACGCAACGCCTGTGACCATTCGAGCCGCCCGAGGCGCCACTACGCGAGGGCCGTCGACTCAGCGTCCATCTTCGGGTCGGTCAGGCACACCTCGGCCGCTGTGCCGGCGGTCGTCCAGAAGGGTGGGAAGACGCGGGACCACCGAAGCGCCGGCCTGCTTCGTGACCGGCCCCTGATCTGGGTTCAAGTCGTCGGCAGGAGTCAGGGGAAATAGTAGGTCTAGCCCCCGGCGGAGTGCTGTGATGTCGGTGTCGACCGCGACAAGGTCGGCTTCGGCTGCCACGGACAGCAATTCTGATGTCCCGGCCATGAAGCCGACCACCTTGCCCGCCTCCCGTGCGAAGTGGATGACGCTCCTCAGCGCGGTGATGGTCTCAGGCGATGACGGGCCGCTGTAGCCCGCCGAGATCGAGAGGTCGTACGGGCCGAAGAACACTCCGTCCACCCCTGGAACCGCAAGGATGTCAGCGGTGTTCTGCAGGCCCGCTGCTGTCTCCACCATGGGCAACAGCAGTTGTGGGACGGGGTTGGTGGTCACCCCGAGGCTCTGGCGGCAGCCCCCTGTGCTGCGAGCGCCGTACGGGGGCGGGCGGCATGCCGAGACGATCGCGACGGCCTGGTCGGCTGAGTCCACCATGGGGACGATGACGCCGCTGACTCCGGCGTCGAGGACGCGGCCGAGGAGTGCAGGGTCGTGAGATGGCATCCGGGTCATCAAGGGGAGGGCCGCCCGCTCTGCGACGCGGATCAGTCCGGGGACGTCGCCGATGCCGAGGTCACCGTGCTGCAGGTCGACGGCGAGCCAGTCGGCTCCGCCGGAGGAGGCGACCTCTAGCCCGTAGGGGCCGAGGAAGCTCACCCATAGTCCTCGCCGGAGTCCCGGCCCGCTGCCGGCTGCCGCCGCTCGCAGAGTCGCTCTGACATCCTGGCTCACAGTGTTCTCCTGATGGACGCGGGTGGTTGGTTGGCTTTCAGCGGTCCTGTGCGACGAGCTCAATCTCGACCGAGGCTCCTCAGGGAAGTCCAGCCACCGCCACGGTCGTGCGGGAACAGATAGAGAAGTGTTCCTGCCCTGGTGGCGTGCGAGTACGGGCCAACGGCCAGCGGGGCATCCGCAGCGTTCACGGTCTGTCGTGCTTGAGCCACGGTCCGATCTCTCCTCGGTTGCATCTGGGCCGTCTCTCGGTCGGGAGTCCGGCTGAGGCTCCGAACTCGAGGATGACGCTTCCATCGCTCGAAATCCATCTCACGACTTTGGTCGATCCTTCTGATGTTGACCGGCTTCCTCTGTCGGGCGGGTGTCGCGCACGTTGCCTGCGCACGAGTAGCGGGCGCCCGGCGCTGACACCTCACCTGCAGCCCCTGGCAGCCGTCGGTTGGTCGCGATCATGATCGTTGCCATCGTGACCCACATGCGACGCGGGGAGCAGTAGGTCGTCCTAGTACGACAAGCCTCTCGACAACGTCGAGGCACTGTCCGCGGTCAACGACCTCGACGCCGCTCGCGACCGGTGAGTCGTGCACAGACGGACGACAACTACGACACACTGACGTAAAGTGTGTCGCCATAGTGAACGTCGTCGTCGGGAGTAGCAGTGACTGTCAACCAGCCGTCCACCGAATGGGTCGGGATCGGCGAGCGCATCCGACTGGCACGAGAGGGAGCCAAGCTCAGCGTGCGTGAGCTCGCTCGTCGCGTGGAGGTGTCCCCCAGCCACGTCTCTCAGGTGGAGCGCGGCCTTGCGCAGTTCAGCGTGCGCTCCCTTTACAACGTCGTCAGCGAGCTCGGAATCTCCATGGACGGCCTCTTCGACGACGGAGTCGCTGCGTTGGAGCAGCTTGCCCCGGAGGACGCTCAGCCTGCCTCCACGCTCCCCGTCGGCACAGATCCTCTCGTCGACGCCC
>JBKJON010000014.1:0-3734 GCA_046595715.1 Marmoricola sp. | reverse complement strand
GCGGACCGCCGCGACCCACATCGAGCACATCTACACGAAGACGGGGGTGTCCGGCCGGGGGGCGGCAGCGATGTTCGCGCTCCAGCACGGTCTCGTCGATGCGTCGGTGAGTCGCGCGAAGATCGGTCATGCTGCCGATGTGAGGTGAGTTCCTGTGCCCGTTGAATGAGGGCATGTACACCTTGACCCCCGCACCACCTCAGGCTTGGAGCGTCGCAGGAGTTCTGCTCGATGGCCTCAGCAACCGCGATTTCGACCTGATGGCAGCCTGCCTGGCTCCCGACGTACGGTTCCGCGCCATGCTGCCGCGAGGACCGATCGAGGTCACCGGCGCCGACCAGACCGCCGACCACTTCCGGCGCTGGTTCGGGGGCGACGACGCGTTCGAGGTCCTCGACTCCTCGGTCGGCCAGATCGGCCCCCGGATCTATCTGCGCTGGCGGGTCCGGATGCACCCAGTCGACGCACCGACCGACGAGCGCGTCGTCGAGCAGCACCTCTTCACGACCGGGAACGAGGTCATCCGCACCCTGGACCTGCTCTGCTCCGGCTTCCACTCGCCGACGGGCGCCCCGACCTGCCCTCTTCCGTGACCACGCACGACAACCACCAGGAGATCACTATGAACAGCCGAGCAGCCATCAGCCTGACCACCGGTCTCGAGGACACCGAGAAGGTCACCGTCGCCATGCTCGTCGCCGTCGGCGCCGTCGAAGGGAACCGCGAAACCCTGATGTTCCTGACCAAGGAGGCCGTCCGGCTGGTGCTGCGCGGCTACGCGATCGGCGTCGCCTGCGACGGCTGCCCCACCTTGCAGGAGCTGATGCAGCGCTACCTCAGCGCGGGGGGCCGCTTCCTGGTCTGCCCGCTCTGCTTCAACTCGCGCCAACTCGCCTCGGCCGAGATGGCCACCAACGCGGAGCTCGGCGGCACAGTCCAGCTCTGGGAGTGGATCGGAGACGAGCAGGTCGTCACGTTTAGCTACTGAGGCCTGCATCGGCGCTCGTCAAGCATGAGCCCCGCTCGGGCAGGGCGCGGCAGCCCCACCTCAGAGGAGGTCATCGTGCACCCTGCTAGAGGACGGGCTCGCCTAGTGGTGCGGAACGTGCCTCTGATGCGCAGGATGTCGCACGGTCGACCGGTCACTCTTGGACTTGCCTCATAGTCACTCACCCTTGACGCAGGGCAGTCATGACTCCGATCGGACTTGACGTGGGGGTGTCCACATCTGCCAGCTGACGAACCAGCGCCCGCACGCCTAGAGTTCTGAGAGCGTCGGCACGGCCTGATGGCGACAACCAACGTGACGTAGAGATCGTTCCTCTAGGCGAGATCGGATAGGCCGCCAGGTCTGGTTCGGCGGCCCGCCCTCCTTGTGCCGTCAGAACCTTAGACCGGTGACGCGGGTGCCCCAGTTCGCCAACGCGGTGCGGGTGCCTCCGCAGCTGCCGATCGCGCCCGTGAGGTACTCGTCGAGCGTGCACGACTGCTCGATGCTCTCGCTAGCCAACCACAGCGTGCTGCCGTCCATGGCAGCGGCGCCGTAGTCGCCCCAGCGCGGTCGCGGCGGATCACCGAACGCCCGGTAGCCCGTGAAGCCGTCCTGCGGCCCGAGGCCCTCCGAGACCAACCGCACGGACGGGCGTCGGTCGGTCAGCACGGTATAGGAGGCGCTCGGGAAGTGGTCCCGTCCGCTGAGCGTGGCGGCCATGACGATCCGTCCGGACGACGTGGCACCGATCGCCGGGTAGGTGACGTCGTTGCCGGCGACGGTGACGTAACCGCTGCGCTCGGTCTTGCTCTTGAGCTTGCCGTGCTCGACAGTGGGCTTGACGCCCACCCACAGCACGCCAGCGCGCGGCGTCTGCGAGCGGCCCTGGCTCGTGGGAGTGACGCCCGTGCCGAGGGCTCCGAAAACCGTGCCGCGCGAGTAGACAACCTGCTGCATACGGGTGTCACCGGAGTCGAGGACCGAGGTCACCTCCTTCTGGGTGGGCTCAGTGTCAAGGAACAGTGCCCAGCACCCGAGCCCCGGGCCGAACCGGTCGGTGCGGTCGTTGAGGCAGTCTTTCAGCGGGGTCGGACCGTCCTTCTGACTCGCCTTGGGGGGCAAGGTGTAGCTGTCGGCCTTGATAAGCCGGTTCTGCAGCCGTACGGCGGGCGTCGCGGCGTCCAGCGACCGGGTGTTGGTGAGCGACCACAGGCCGATGCGGTCCTCCGAGGCCGCGGTGTTCCCGGTTTCGGAGCCGTCGCCGAGCGTGGAGCTAAGCAGGAACTCGGTGCCGCCGTTGGCGGTCGAGTCCTTGCTCTCCGGCGCGATGCCGGCCACACCGTGAAGCTGCGGAACTTCCCGAGCTTGGGGCTGTTGAAGTTGACGATGGTCGGAGTCGCGACCCCGGACACCAGCTGGGCCTTGGAGATGGCGTAGATCTGCGAGCCGGTGTAGGCGGCTCCGCCGTTCGAGCCGTCGCCGAAGAAGCTGTACTCGTTGGTGGTGATGTAGACGCCGTAGCGGTCGGCGCCGAGGTGCGGGTAGTCACCGATGCACGCCGACGGGTTGGTGACGTCGGGCGGCAGGGTTGGGTCGCCGTCGCAGTTGTGGTCCGGGCTACCTTGCGTCCCATCGTTCTGCACCGGCAGGGAGTAGCGCTTCCACACCCCGGTTGGGTCGGACGTTGTGCTGACCGCGAGGTCGAGGCGGTTCTTGCCGGTGAAGTTGCCGCTCGTGGGGTCCTGGTCGAGGGTGAGCACCACCAGGAAGAAGCGCCCGGTCGCGTGGTCGAAGTGGCACACCGGGTCGGTGATGAAGGCCCCGAATTCTCCCGTCGTCCGATTGATCGCCGGCGGGTAGCCGAAGAACTCGTTGAAGGAGATGGTGGGCGACACCGGAGCACCGTTCTTGTGGTAGACCCGCATGACCGTGTTGACGCCCTCGAGGACGTGGTTCGGGCCGACGCACAGCGCCTGGTCGGGGGGCTCGGAGGAGAACTGGTTGCCACCGTTGGCCAGTCGGTTGTCGCGGTGGTTCAGGCCGGCGAACGTCACTGCGGCTTCCGGGCCGGCCGGGGCGACGGGAGCCGGCAATGCGCTCGGACCTCGGCGGTGGCGGGGGGCCGGCTTGCCGCCGTCGGTGGCGTGGTCTTCCTCGATCGACTGCGCGAACTCGGGATTCGCTATGCCCTGCGACCCTGCCGGGGACACCAGCGACGACAGCCGCACCGATCCTCTGCTCACAAGGGGTCCGGCGGCCGCAGTGGCCGGATCGGCGCCAAGGAGAACGAGTGTCGGAGCGAGCAGCGCCAGGACGACAACAATGTGCTTCAGGATGCGAGCAGGGCGAGCGGCCACGGGTCCTCCCACGTGAGGGCGCCGGCGCTCCGGCGCGACAACAACACAATGAACCGCTGGTGAGCTCGAGGGCAATACCTCCGGGCTTGATCTTCTTAGGGCGTTGGCGGCGCCCTCCCGAACCCGAGGTCCGAATCAGCCTCTTCTCACTGACCTATGGGTCATGTCCGGCCCGGGAGTACCGACGGTGGCCGGCGAGTCCGGCCATGGCCACGGCGACAACGTGACACGAGTGATCGGCGGACGTTGGTGTTGACCGACGCGATCCCTCCGTCAGTGAGGCCTTGTGCGATGAGCGCAAGCATCGAGTCCGTCCGCTGAGTTCGTTCACCGTGGTTGGACCGCGCTCAGAGTTTCACCGTCTGCGTTTACGCACAGTGATTGAC
>JBKJON010000472.1:0-2682 GCA_046595715.1 Marmoricola sp. | reverse complement strand
GAGCACGTCAAGGTCGGTGTCCTGGCCGGGTCCCTGCTCGCCTCCGTGCTGGCCACCATCCTGCTGCGGGGCCGCAACCGGGTCTACCGCCGCATCTGCGAGGACGAGGAACGCGACGACGACGCCGACGGCGTTCCCGACGTCTACTCCCGACCCCAGACCGAGCGCTGACCGAGCGCTGACCGAGCGCTGACCCGCAGGCACGTCACCTCTCCGGCGGCGGCTCCCCGACCCCGAGGTCAGTCCCTGCTCTTGCCGACGGTCAGCAGCACGACGGAGTCCTCCACGGCCTCGAGAGCGTGCCGGGAGTCGGGGACGAACAACAGATCTCCGGGTGAGCCGTTCCATCGATCCTCACCGGCGACGAGGGTCACGCGACCGTGCAGCACCTGCACCGTCGCCTCGCCGGGGTTCTCATGCTCGTCGAGGTTGGCGCCCGCCCGGAGTGCGATCAGGGTCTGGCGCAGCACGTGCTCGTGCCCGCCGTAGATCGTGTGGGCGCTGCGGCCACTGGTGGCGGTGCGCGCTTCGTCGAGGTGGTGCCGGGTCAGCGCGGTCAGGGATTGTTTCTGCATCGTTCTCACTTCCGAGGTCGGGTCTGGATGGGTTTCTGGTGGCGATCACCTGGTGGCAGTGACGGTCTCGGTGAGCGCCGTGGGCGTGAGGGCCACTGCTGGCGCGGCCGTCGGACAACTCACCCCACCCGATCCCAACCACGTCGTGGCCGGTGGCTGCCGAGCTGGTGGTCGTCGCGACTGCGGTAGACGATGTAGGGGCGGGTCAAGTAGCCCAGAGGCGCACTGAACACGTGCACCAGCCGGGTGAACGGCCACAGCGCGAAGAGTCCGAACGCGACCAGTGCGTGCAGCTGGAATCCCAGGGGCGCCTCCGCCATCAGGGAGGGGTCGGGGTGGAAGGCAAGGAACGAGCGAAACCACACCGAGACGCCTTCGCGGTAGTTGTACTCACCGCCGATGGTCAGGATCGAACCGGCGATCGTGTTCCACATGCCCAGCACGATCACCACCACCAGGAAGGCGTACATCACCTTGTCCATCCGTGTCGTCGCGGAGAACACGGGGCCGACGGTGCGCCGACGGTAGACCAGTATCGCCAGGCCGACCACCGTCATCACCCCGGCCAGGAGGCCACCGGCGACCGCGGCCACGTGGTAGGTGCGCTCGCTGATCCCGACTGCGTCCGTCCATGACTGCGGGACCAGCAGACCGATCACGTGCCCACCGACGACACCGAGCATCCCGAAGTGGAACAGCGGGCTCCCGATGCGCAACAGGCGGTTCTCGTAGAGCTGGGAGGAGCGGGTGGTCCAGCCGAACTTGTCGTAGCGGTAGCGCCACAGATGACCGACCACGAAGGTGGTCAGGCAGAGGTAGGGGACGATGAGGAAGAGGAACTCGTTCATGCGCGTGCTCCCGGGAAGGTCGGCATGGGCAGCTGCACCCGTTCGACGGCACCTGCACCTGGGCTGAACGCGGGGGTCGCGAACGGGGCGAGCCCGACTTCCTCCTCCGGTGGCCCCTCGGCCGCGAGCCGGCGTACGGCGTCGCGCTCGTCGCCCTGTAGCGGCGGCAGCGTGCGGCACACCGCGTCGACCACGGAGAACCACGGCGAGTGCAGGTCGCGAAGCGAGAGCCGGAGCAGCTCGAGCCCGGCCCGGTGGTCGAGCATCAGCTGGCGACCCTGGACCTGGTCGATGGTGGCGGCATACTCGAGCACGACACACAGGTGATCGGGAAGCTCGGCATCGTCGAGATCGAACCCCGAGGCCAGGTAGGTCTGCTTGAACCGCAACAGAGCCATCCCCCGCTTGCGGGTGTCCCCGTGGGCGAAGTAGGTGAGGAACAGGTTGCAGCGCCGGCGGCTGTCGAAGGTCTCCACGTAGTCCTGCTGCAGCTCCTGCAGAGGCGTCGACTCGAGCCGGGTCAGGAACTCCTCGATCGGGTCACGCAGGGCGTCCGGCAGCGACCGGACAGCCGCCTGCACCATCGGCACCTGTTCCAGGAGTCCAGGGTCGGGGTAGTCCAGGAGCAGGGACGCCGCCTGCCAGGTCACCGTCAGGGTCTGGGGCGAGTGAGCAGATTTCCTCGCCGTGCGTGTCCGCACGCTCACTCACCGTCCTCACGCGGCGGGAAGAGGCCGCCTGGTGATCCCTTGCCGTCCCAGTTGAGCAGGTTCACCCGGGAGTCCTTGGCGTCGGGGCCGGCCAGCGAGTCCGAGGTCTGCCGGCTCTGCAGCATCTGGAAGTTCTCGACCACGATCGGGGTGGGTGCGCCCGAACCCTCCCCGAAGAGATCCTGCTGGCCCCCGCCGTACTCGGAGACCGAGCACTCGGTGGTCAGCTCCTCCAGGGAGTGCGCCTGCTCGGCGTGCGCCGGCGGGATGACGTAGCGCTCGTCGTACTTCGCGATCGCCAGGAGGCGGTACATGTCGTACATCTCCCCCTCGCTCATCCCGACCGCGGCCGGGATCGAGGCATCGGGATCGCGGCCCATGTTGATGTCACGCATGTAGCAGCGCATGGCGGCGAGCTTCTTGAGCACGGCGTCGACCGGCTCCACCTCTCCGGCCGTGAACAGCTCGGCGAGGTACTCCACCGGGATCCGCAGTGCGTCGATGGCCGCGAACAGGTTGCCCTTGTCCTCGGCGTCCTCACCGGTCTCC